>CAMHUJ010000147.1 GCA_946188175.1 uncultured Ruminococcus sp. | reverse complement strand
CGGCAGAGCGTTAAAGCTCTATCCCGAGGATGAAGACCTCATGGACGATGTCGGGATTGAGTTCCGGCAGGCGGTCGAAATGGCGACGATCTACAGCGGCGTTATCTCCGCAATGATGGACGCTTTCTCGTATGTCATCGCAAACAATCAGAACTCGGTCATGTGGCGTTTGACGATCATCACCGTGATCATCGAAATCCCGAACATCATCTTCGCCTTCTACGGCATCAACATGGAAACCGGTACGCTGCCCTTTGACAGCAGCTGGGTCTATTCGATCATTATTACGCTGATTCTGACCTCAATCGTAGCATTTGTGCTGCTGCGAAAGAAGAAGTTCTGAGTCTGCACCATATCATCAGAAACTGCCTGTGCCATGCGATTCACAGGCAGTTTATTTTGTTATGAATTGCTGCAAATCTCTGTCTGCCCGAAAACGTTAAGAAGAACTGAACAAACATAAAGTCCGGCTTAAATTATAATTACAGTCTTGTAATTCTTCACCGCAGCCGAAGAAAAGGTCAATGCGCAGCCGTTCGGCAATGAGCAGACCGACATTGACTATATGCTGGATTATCAGGGCAAATCCGGCACAATCTTCCTGAGCAATTACTGGTACGGCGGCGGCGCGCACGGCATGTACGGAACAGACACCGTGTTCTTCGATACGGATACCATGAAGGTGATCGGTTCACTCGATGAAATCTCCGCGGCACCGAATGAATTTGTGAATTTTGCGACGGAATACTTCATGCAGTATTATGCAGAAAAATACGAAGGTCAGGATGATTTCACGGCGGATACGCTGACAAAGGCAATGACCGGCGAGGGTACATGGTATTTTACGGATGATACGTTCATGCTGGAATTTCCGGCATATTCGTTCGGCGCATCGTATGCGGAGGGACCGCAGTATTTTCAGATTCCGCTGGAGCTCTGCGTGCGGCATCTCAGCGAATACGGCAAGCAGCTTCTCCGGTAATCAGGGCTTTCCCGCAGAATCTCTTTTCCGGAACAGCAGATAACAAAAAAGCCGCTTCAATCAGCCTGATTGAAGCGGCTTTCTGATATCATCAGCGCACCCGAAGCGGAATCTCTTACGGCTCCGGATGCGCTTTCGCATATCAGAAATCTCTTATTTTGCCTTCGTTGCGACCTCGGTGATGAGCTTATTAAAGACATCGTCGAGCTTGAGGCAGCCGAGCTCGCCCTCCTTGCGGGAGCGGACGGTCACGCCGTTCTCCTTGACCTCATTGTCACCGATGATGAGCATATACGGGATGCGGTCAAAGCGTGCGTTCTTGATCTTGGTACCGATGTTTCTGTCCTCGGTATCGACAGTCACGCGCATACCGGCAGCCGTGAGCTTATCAGCGAATGCCTGTGCGTATGCAGCATGCTCCTCGCCGATCGGCAGCAGACGGACCTGCTCCGGAGCGAGCCAGAGCGGCAGCACGCCGGAATACTTCTCGAGCATGTAAGCGAGGGTACGCTCAAAGCAGCCGAGCGAGGTTCTGTGAATGATATACGGCAGCTTCTTCTGACCGTCCTTATCAATATAGTACATGCCGAAGCGCTCTGCAAGCAGCATATCAATCTGGATCGTGACAAGCGTATCTTCCTTGCCAAAGACATTCTTATACTGAATATCGAGCTTCGGACCGTAGAATGCAGCCTCGTCAATACCGATCTCATAATTGAGTCCGAGATGATCGAGGATCTTGCCCATGGCATCCTGTGCGATGTTCCACTGCTCCGCGGTACCCTCATACTTGTTCTTCGGGTTTGCCGGATCCCACTGGGAGAAGCGGAAGGTGCAGTCCTCGAGCAGACCGACCGTATCAAGCATATACTTTGCCATTTCGAGACAGAACTTGAATTCCTCCTCGAGCTGATCCGGACGGATGATGAAGTGACCCTCGGAGATCGTGAACTGACGGACACGGATCAGACCGTGCATTTCGCCGGAATCCTCATTGCGGAAGAGCGTCGAGGTCTCGGTCAGACGCATCGGCAGTTCCTTGTAGGAGCGCTGCTTGTTGAGGAAGACCTGATACTGGAACGGGCAGGTCATCGGACGGAGCGCGAAGCATTCCTTCTCCTCATCATACGGATCGCCCATGACGAACATGCCGTCGAGGTAGTGATCCCAGTGACCGGAAATCTTATAGAGATCGCGCTTTGCAAAGAGCGGGGTCTTGGTGAGCTGGCAGCCCTTGGACTGCTCATAGTCCTCGACCCAGCGCTGGAGCAGCTGAATGACTCTTGCGCCTTTCGGCAGCATGATCGGGAGACCCTGTCCGATGTAATCGACGGTCGTGAAGTAGCCGAGCTCTCTGCCGATCTTATTGTGATCGCGGTTCTTTGCCTCCTCGAGCATATCGAGATGCGCCTTGAGCTGTTCCTTCTTCGGGAAAGCAACGCCGTAGACACGGGTCAGCTGCTTGTTGTTCTGATCGCCCTTCCAGTATGCACCGGTACATGAGGTCAGCTTGAATGCCTTGACAAGACCGGTCGCAAAGAGGTGCGGACCGACGCAGAGGTCGATGTATTCTCCCTGCTTGTAGAAGCTGATCGTTTCACCCTCGGGAAGCTCCTCGATAAGCTGCACCTTATAGGATTCGCCGCGCTCCTGCATCAGCTTGACCGCCTCATCCTTCGGCAGAGTGAAGCGCTCGATGCGCAGATTCTCCTTGACGATCTTCTTCATTTCGCCCTCAAGTGCAGTCAGGGTATCCGCATTGAACGGCTTTTCGGTATCGAAGTCATAATAGAAGCCGCGGTCGATTGCCGGACCGATCGTCAGCTTGACCTCGGGGAACAGACGCTTTGCAGCCTGTGCGAGGATATGCGCCGCAGTATGATTGAAAATATGTCTGCCTTCCTTGTCCTCAAAGGTAAGGAGCTGAACCTCTGCATCGTCAGTCAGCTCGGCGGTGAGGTCGGCAGGCTGACCGTTCACGAGGGCAGCAATATGCTCGCGCTCGATGACGCCTGCTTCCTTCGCGGCATCGTAGACAGTGACAGGGGCAGCGCCTTCAAAGCTGCCGTTTGCAAATGTGATCTTCATAAAAAAATCCCTCCGTATTGATCTTGGTTCGGATCAGGGCAATCAAAAAGCCCGCACTCCGAACAGTTTGCATCTGTTCGGGGTACGGGTTTGTCCACTGTATTATGGTACAAACGCGCACGGTTCCACCCGAGCGTTTCCTCATTCCCATTGACATTCGCAGCAGCGGTGGTACCGGAAAAGAGATCATCGGATGCCTTTCAGCGGGTCAGCATCCTCTCTGTCAGATGAGCGCTCCTTTGCGACATGTCCTCTGCTTTCGTATGCGAAAGCCTCTGATTGCTTTCATTATACGCAAATGTGCGGTATTTGTCAAGGCGTTTCGGCAGATTTCGAGATTTTCGTGATTTTGCACAGATTTCTGCGTACATCATATCCTGCAATGTTTTATACGAAAGCCTGCAAAACTGAAAAAACCGTCCGGATTCAGCGCAAGATTTAAGAAATTTCAGTTAAAACCTGAATTTTGCATTATATTGCGCATAAAAATTATTTCGCAATAAATGCGTTATTTTCAGCATCGTTTCAGCCTCGGGGTATATAATGGTGGCAGCCAAAGGGAAATGATCCTGTATGAGGGTCAAAGTTTACCATACAGAAAGGATGAAAACTATGCGAAAGAAAAAGAAAACAGCCGGTGCAGCGATTGCGGTATCGGCAGCGGCACTTGTCCTGACGGTGCCGGTTTTCGCGGCAGTGAAGGGCGATGTCAACGGCGACGGCAAGCTCGGTGCTGCGGATGCGGTCATGCTCTGCAAGTATCTCTCAACCGCAGGCAGTCTCAAGGATGCCGCCTCTGCCGATTACAACGGTGACGGCGTGATCAATGCAGTGGATCTGACGCTGCTCAAGCGAGCGCTGATGACACCGGAAACGCCCGATCAGCCGGAAACACCGGAGAATCCGGAAACACCCGAAACACCGGAGAATCCCGATACGCCCGAGACACCGGAGCAGCCCGGCAATACGGAAACCGATCCGGTCTCTGAAAATCAGGTTACGGCAGTCACCTTCGCGGACAAAGCCGTGACGCTGAAAAATGCGGCAGGCAATGAAGTCGCGGCAGACAAGGCGGAGAACGTCACCGTCACAAACGGCACGGTCGTCACGGTCACACAGCCCTGCGAGCTTGATCTCGACGGCACCTGCGCAAACGGTCAGCTCTGCGTCAATGTGGACAAGACCGCATATCCGGAGGGTCAGGTCACGCTGAATCTCCGCGGTCTGACACTGACGAACACCTCCGATTCGCCGATCTATGTTGCGTCAATCGCTGAGGAATGCGTCATTACCGTGAAAAAGGATACTGTCAACACGATCACCGACGGCACCGATTATAAGAATGCCGATGAAGATGCAGGCGCGATCTATTCCTGTGACGATCTCAAATTCAAGGGCAAGGGCACGCTGATCGTCAACGGCAAATGCGCAGACGGCATTGTCTCCAAGGATGATATCAAGATCTGGAACGGCGATATTCAGGTCAATGCAGTCGATGACGGCATCCGCGGCAAGGATTCCGTCCGCATCGGCGATCCGGATGCAGAGGATAACTACGAATCCCTGAAGGTCTCCGTCAAGACCGAAAAGGGCGACGGCATCAAGTCCACCAGCACAACGACCGCGAAATCCGACGGCACGGCTGTCAATCAGGGCTTTGTCCGCATCAACGGCGGTACAATCAAGATCGAGTCCTATCTGGACGGCATTCAGGGCGAACAGGCAGTCGAGATCAACGGCGGCGATATTAACATCTACACCTATCAGGGCAGCAGCACCACTGCAACCACAGGCGGTCAGGCAAATCCCTGGGGCGGTTTCCCGGGCGGCGGCAACAGCTCTTCCAACCTCGATGTCTCCGCAAAGGGCATCAAGGCTGTCGGAATCTATGACGAAACAGGCACAACCTATCAAAGCGCAGGTACGCTGACCGTGAACGGCGGCACGATTACCGTCAATTCCACTGACGACTGCCTGCACTGTGCAGGAGACGCGGTGCTGAATGCCGGCAAACTGAAGCTCTCTACCAATGACGATGCCGTCCACTCCGATTCTGACCTCTATGTCGGCGGAAAGACCGCGGGTACGGATTACAAGTGCCTTGAAGTATATGTTACAAATTGCTACGAGGGCTTCGAGGCAGTCAAAATCTATCAGAATAACGGCAACATCTACATCATTGCGCGCGACGACGGCTATAATGCAGCAGGCGGCTCCGATAATTCCGGCGGAGGTAACAATACCGGCTGGAATCAGGGCGGCTGGGGCGGTCGCGGCGGCATGATGGGCGGTTCCTACGGCGAGATCCACCTGAACGGCGGCATCGTTTCCGTGAACACCTCTTTCCAGGACGCTGACGGCTT
>CAMHUJ010000146.1 GCA_946188175.1 uncultured Ruminococcus sp. | reverse complement strand
TGACCTCTGCATCGGCGGCGAAGTCCACGACCACTGTGACTGCAACGTCTAAAACGGCAACAGGTCCGCTGATCACAATGGAGACCGTGACCGATACCAAACCGACAACCGCTGCGACCGGCAGTACAACCACCGCAGAGAAGCAGGTCACAACGGTCAGTATTCCGGCAAATGCAGCCGCGATTCTTGCGGATACCGTCAAGGCAAACAGCGGCGATACCGTTACGGTCAATCTCAAAATGCAGAATAATCCGGGCATTGCGGCGCTGAGCCTGAATATCTCCTATGATAACACAAAGCTCAAACTGCTCGGCGCGGCGGACGGCAAAATCCTCGGCACATCCGCATTCCTTTCCGGCAATGATCTGACGCTGATTCCGTATACGCTGAACTGGGATGATCTCGCTGATGAAAACAATACCGGAAACGGCGTCGTTGCCACACTGCAATTTGAAGTCCTTGCAGGCGCAGACGGCACTGCGGTGATCGAAGTAGCGCTCAATCAGAAATCGACGTTCAATGTCGATCTGAAAGAGGTCAAATTCTATACCGGAAACGGCGCGGTGGAGATCGGCAGTTCCGGTGCGACAGGTACGACCGCAACCACGCTGTCCGAATCCTCTGCGACGGAAACGACAACCGAAACGGAAACCACTACGCAGCCGGTCGGTCCGGCAATCATCGGCGGTACGGTTTCTGCAAAGAAGGGGGATACCGTCGAGCTCCCGATCCGTCTGTACAACAACCCCGGTATTACGGCGCTGAGCCTGAATGTCTCCTATGATCCGGCAAAGCTGAAGCTGCTCGGCGCGGCGGACGGCAAAATCCTCGGCACATCGACATTCCTGTCCGGCAATGATCTGACGCTGATTCCGTATACGCTGAACTGGGATGATCTCTCGACGGAGAACAATACCGGAAACGGCATTGTCGCCAAGCTGCGCTTTGAAGTGCTTGCGGAAGAAGGACAGGCACTCGTTGAAATCGCGCTCAATCAGAAATCGACCTTCAATGTCGATCTGGAGGAGGTTGCGTTTGCGACGGGCAGCGGCAAGGTGAAGATCGGCAAAGCGGATGCTTCGGATTTCCTGCTCGGTGATGTCAATCTGGACGGTTCCGTGAGCGTTGAGGATGCACAGCTGACACTGACAGCCTATGTGAACATTATGGCGGATATGGACAGCGGACTGACAGATCTCCAGAAGAAAGCCGCCGATATCAATGCAGACGGACAGATTTCCGTTGAAGATGCGCAGAATATCCTGCTCTATTATGTCAGCAATACCCTTGCCGGTACGACACTGACATGGGCGGAACTGCTCGGCGGATAAACTGCGGAAAGTGCAGCATAACATTTGCTGCATATGCATTCCCGAATGCAGGACCCGATCAAACCGTGGAATACACCGACGGCAGCGGCGGATTTGTCATGCAGGGTGCCGGTGTGATCCGGGAGGACCTGACCGAACACAGCAGAGACAATATGCTGTTCAGGTTTTGAAGCAGGAATGAAGCATCTGCCTGTGTTTTCCGGCGGCAATCATTATATATTGCAAACAGCTCCCCGCGGGGAGCTGTTTGTTTTTCCGTTCAAGAGTCTCTGCACCTGCCGCCTGTATCCGGACATATTGCCGTGACTACAGGCAGCAGAAAGCGGCGACAGGATGCTGAAGATGTCATCACGGATTCTGTCGTTGCGCTCTCATTCGCAGGCATAAGCACCGCATCCCTGTGGTGCGCTGCTTATTGCATTTTATGCGAAAATGTGATATAATAGCAGTATCACATTTTTACGGAGAGCATTATGATAACAAAAAAATATAAAATTGCTGACCGTGTCTTTGAAGTCACCTCACTCTACGAAAAGGTGCATACATACTGCAAGGATTATCTGACGGACGAGCCTGCGGATTTTTCGCTGACGACCGCACAGGCTGACATTGATTTTGAATATCAGCGCGAGCTGAAATGTGCAGCACGCGAAAACCGTCCGCCGCATGATGCGACGGATGATTATCGGGAGGAACTGGCTGTTTACCGCAAGATCGCCGAAAAGATGCCCGACTATGATACGGTTTTGTTTCACGGCTCCGTAATCGCCGTAGACGGACAGGGCTATCTGTTCACGGCAAAATCCGGTACGGGCAAATCGACCCATACAAGACTGTGGCGCAAGCTGCTCGGCGACAGAGCGGTTATGGTCAATGATGACAAGCCGATGATCCGCGTGACAGACAGCGGCGTCACCGTATACGGTACGCCCTACAACGGCAAGCACCGTCTCGGCACGAACACTGCCGTTCCGCTCAGGGCGATCTGTATTCTGACCCGCGCAGCGGAAAACAGCATCGGACGCATTACAAAAAAGCAGGCATATACAATACTGCTGCAGCAGGTTTACCGTCCGCAGAATCCTTTGCAAATGGCAAAGACACTGAAACTCATAGATCAGATCGCGGAAAAAACCGCATTGTATCAGCTTGGCTGCAATATGGATATTTCGGCGGCGGAAACCGCCTACCAGACCATGAAAGGATGATTCGTATGAAACTGAACAGTGGATTTATCGCACATGATAACGGAAACGATAAGCTGCTCGTATCGACCGGCGCAACAAAATTTTCGGGTCTTGTCAGAAGCAATCCCACAGCCGGCTTTATCATCGGCTGCCTCGAACAGGATACGACCGAGGATGAGATCGTGAAAAAAATGACAAAAAAATGGGATGTATCCGAGGAAATCGCAAGACGCGATGTGCAGAAGATCATAAAGCAGCTCAAAAGCATCGGTGCGATTGATGAATAGTATGCGCTACGAGGAATACCTCGAACAGAACGGCTCTATGACATACAGCAATGTCGGCGTCAGCATGATGCCGCTGCTGAAGCAGGGGCGCGACCTGTTTACCGTCAAGAAAAAAGGAAAGCAGCGCTGCAAAAAATATGACGTCGTGCTGTACCGGCGTCCGCCGTCACATTATGTGCTGCACCGCGTCATAAAAGTCCGTGCGCATGATTATGTGATTCTCGGGGACAACTGCACCGTCAGGGAATACGGCATCACGGACCGGGATATCATCGGCGTGATGACCGGCTATGTACATAACGGCAGGAAACGAACGACAGATTTCTGGGGCTACCGGCTTTACAGCTTTCTCTGGGTCAACTTTTCCGGTCTCCGTATCCTGCTGCAAAAATCCAAACGCAGACTCGGCAGAATATTGCATGGCAGAAGATAAATGCATGACAAAACAGTATCAAATCAAAATGGAGCTGTACTCCCCATGAAACAAAATGCAGTAAGCTGGCTCTTTACGGTTCCGGCAATGAAAAAGCTGTATATCCTTGCACTGATCATCCTACAGGCGGTTTACGGTGCAAGCGGTGTACTCTATGCGCTGCTCCTGCGCAATATCGTGGACAATGCCGTTGCCGGAAACCGGAGCGGCTTCCGGCAGTATGCAATCCTGACGGGGCTGCTCGTGCTCGGTATTTGAAAATATATTCAAATCAAGGCTGATGCGGAATATCCTGCGCAAGGATTATGCGAGCGTCAGTGCCGTCCATTCCGGCGAATGGCTCAACAGACTGACGAATGATACGGTTGTCGTCGCAGAAAACTATGTGGACATATGCCCCGGAATCGCGGGCATGATCGTGAAGCTGGTCAGTGCGCTGTTCATGATTCTCGTGCTGGACCGGCGCCTTGCACTGGTGATCATGCCGCTCGGTCTGTTCTTTGTTCTGATGACCTATGTTTTTCGCAGGATGCTGAAAAGGCTGCATAAAAACGTACAGGAAAAAGACGGCAAGCTCCGTGTCCTTTTGCAGGAGCGGATCGGCAGCCTGATGATGATCCGGAGCTATGCGGCCGAGGAACAGGCGGAACAGGATACAGAGCGCAGAATGACCGATCATAAAGCCGCAAGGATGAAAAAAACACGGTTTTCGATTCTCTGTAATCTGGGCTTTATCTCCGCAATCAGCGGATTGTATCTGTTCGGCGTCTGCTACTGCGGCTACGGTATCCTCATCGGCACAATCACATACGGCACGCTGACTGCCATTATGCAGCTCATCACACAGATTCAGACACCGATTTCCAATATCACCGGCTATCTGCCACGGTTTTATGCAATGACCGCAAGTGCGGAGCGCTTAATGGAGATCGAGCAGTTTCAGGACGATCAGGATACAGCGGCTTATTCTGCCGATGAGATCAACGCATTTTACGAAAGCAGACTGCTGTCATTCGGCTTGCAGGATGCGGAATTCACATACTACCCTGCCGCGGAAAGCATCCGCAATTTATCCAAGGATGACCAGCCGGTTGTGCTGGATCATATCAGCGTGGAAATACGCAGGGGCGAATATGTTGCCTTTACCGGTCACAGCGGATGCGGAAAATCGACTGTACTGAAGCTGCTGATGAGCATTTATCAGCTCGACGGCGGTCAGCGCTTCCTGACCGATACGGAAGGCACGAAACCGCTGTCGGCAGAATGGCGCAGACTGTTCGCCTATGTGCCGCAGGGCAATCAGCTGATGTCGGGAACAATCCGGGAGATCGTATCGTTTTCGGAGCAGTCGGCTGCGAAGGATGATGACAGGATTCTCCGCGCGCTGCAAATCGCCTGTGCAGATCAGTTCATTGCCGGACTGGAAAACGGCATCGACACATTGCTCGGCGAACGCGGAACGGGTCTTTCCGAAGGGCAGATGCAGCGAATTGCGATTGCACGAGCAATCTTTTCGGGCAGTCCGGTTCTGCTGCTGGACGAATCGACCAGCGCACTGGATGAGCTGACAGAAAAGCATGTGCTGGAAAATCTGCGGCGCATGACCGATAAAACGGTCGTGATCGTGACACACCGCCCTGCCGCGCTGGAAATCTGCGACAGAATACTGGAATTCACCGAGGACGGAATCGTCGAAAAGCACGAAACAGCGTAAATACAGTGAAGTGCATTCACGGGAGCTGATTCCGCCCGATCCGGTTCAAAGCCAATGAACCGAGGAATCACACATCAAACAGCGTCCGTACCGGTTCTGTGTACGGACGCTGTTCTGTTATGCAGCCGTCTGATGCAATCTGAGCCCTTCAAAAACCGCCGGCGGGTATCTGCCTGAAACGGTCATGCATTTTCCGGCTCAATCCCGTTCACGCATTGCTGTCCGAATCCGGTCAATCATTCAGATCACAGAAAAACAGTACGTCCGGCAATGCCGGACGTACACATTATGCTGTATATGCAATCAGACCCATTCGTGATTGACCTTCATGTAGATTCGCTTCAGAATCTGTGCGAGAATTGTATAAACGATCATCAGACCGGCAAGCCAGAGCAGATACGACGGCACCATGACCGGCAGATCAAACAGCGCAGCAATCCCCGTGAATCCGATCAGCAGCGTTGCAATCACAACCAGCAGCGTCGA
>CAMHUJ010000145.1 GCA_946188175.1 uncultured Ruminococcus sp. | reverse complement strand
ACGTTTGCTCTGCCGAACAGCTCCTCGGTATAGCGGTGCGATTCGGACTGATATTCGCTCGAGAAATTCTGGTCGATATCCGGTGCCTTGTCGCCGTCGAAGCCGAGGAAGGTCTCGAACGGGATATCGTGTCCGTCGCGCTTCATATCGGTGCCGCATTTCGGGCAGTTCTTCGGCGGCAGATCGAAGCCCGAGCCGACCGAGCCGTCCGTGATGAATTCGCTGTATTTGCAGTTCGGGCAGGCGTAATGCGGCACGAGCGGATTGACCTCGGAGATGCCCGCCATAGACGCGACAAACGAGGAGCCGACCGAGCCTCTGGAGCCGACGAGATAGCCGTGCTTCTCGGAGTTCGCAACGAGCTTCTGTGCGATCATGTACAGCACGGAGAAGCCGTGGCGGCAGATCGAATCGAGCTCTCTGTCCAGACGCTTCTGCACGAGCTCGGGCAGGGGATCGCCGTAGATGCTCTTTGCCTTTTCGGTTGTAATGCGGATCAGGTCCTCCTCCGCACCGGCAATCGAGGGTGTGAATGTACCCTTCGGAATCGCGTGGCAGCGGTCGATCTTGTCCGCGATCAGATTCGTATTCGTGACGACGACCTCATAGGCTCTGTCGGAACCGAGATAATCGAATTCCTCGAGCATTTCGTCGGTCGTGCGCAGATAGAGCGGCGCCTGTCTGCCGGCATCGTCAAAGCCCATGCCGGATTGCAGGATTTCGCGGTAGATGCCGTCCTTTTCGTCCATGAAGTGAACGTCGCAGGTTGCGACGACCGGAATGCCGTTGCGGTCGCCGATCTCGAGCACCTTGCGGTTATAATTCCGCAGGTCCTCATCATTCTGCGCCGGATAGCGGTCGCTGCGCACCATGAACTGATTGTTTGCAATCGGCTGAATCTCGAGATAATCGTAGAATTTTGCGAGCTTGTCGAGCTCCTCCTCCGGCTTGCCCTCGACAATCGCCGAGAACAGCTCACCGGCTTCGCATGCGCTGCCGTAGAGCAGTCCCTCATGATGCTTGATGAGCAGCGATTTCGGGATCAGCGGCTTCTTATAGAAATAATCGAGCTGCGAATAGGAGACCAGACGGTAGAGATTCTTGATGCCGGTCTGATTCTTCGCAAGGATGATCTGGTGATAGGATTTCAGCTTTTTCGGGTCGATTGTCGGGAGCGCGGAATTGAGCTCTGCGAGCGTCGTGATATTGTGCTCCTTGATGATGCGCTCCATGAGTGCGACATAGATTTTAGCGAGCATCAGCGCATCATCGGCAGCGCGGTGATGCTCAAACTTGCCGAGCTTTAAGTGCTTTGCAATGGTATCGAGCTTATGTCTGCCGAGCTCGGGCAATACCGCACGCGCCATAATGACCGTGTCAATCGTGACGAACGGATGCTGCATATTGTGCCGCGCAAAGACCTCGCGGAGAAACGATGTATCGAAGGATGCGTTGTGCGCGATCAGCACGGGATTGTCGCCGCAGAATTCGAGGAATTTTTCGACGGCTTCCTGTTCCTTCGGCGCATTGTCAACCATATCCTGTGTGATATGCGTCAGCTCCTGAATATTCTGCGGAATCGGGCGCTCGGGATTGACAAAGGTATCGAAGCTGTCGATGATGCGCATGCCGCGCACCTTGACCGCGCCGATTTCGGTCAGGCGGTCATGCTTCGGCGAAAGACCGGTCGTCTCGACGTCAAAGACAATGACCTCATCCTGCGGCGAGCGCGGGTCGGGCTGATCTATGACATTCAGCGCTTCCAGATCGTTGACGACATATGCCTCGCAGCCGTAAATGACGCGAAAATCCTTCCATTTCGCGGTCTCGTTCATTGCCTCGGGGAATGCCTGCACGACGCCGTGATCGGTGACGGCGATTGCGCGGTGTCCCCAGTCATGGGCGCGGTTACAGAGCGCCTCGACGGAAGTGACGGCGTCCATTGCGGACATATTCGTATGCAGATGCAGCTCGACGCGCTTGACGGGTGCATCGTCCGTGCGGCGGTCGGGGGTATAGCTGTTGATTGCCGTCGGCTTGATGACGATATCGCGGTCGTAGGTGTCATAGCTGACCGAGCCGTAGATCAGCAGCGATGCACCGGGCTTGCACTGTCCGAGGGGAAAATCCTTGCGCTTTTCCTCATCGAGGAACATCTTGACGAGCAGGCTGCCGGTATAGTCCGTGACGGGGAAGGTCACGAGCGTTTTGTTGTTTTTGAGCTCGCGCGTTTCGGGCTTTGCAAAGACCTCGCAGGCGATTGCAAATTTCGGTGCCTTACCCTCCATGCCTGCGCCGACCTGTCCGACGACGGATGCAATCGAGACCGGCTTCTCCTTGACGGTTCTGCCGTAGAGGATTTCGAGCGTCTCCTTATCCGGCTGATCGGGCTGCACGGGCTTTGCATCGGGCTCCAGGGCGGAAAGCGAGGAGAATTCCGGCGGCGGGGGCGGTGCGGCGGGCTCGGGCGGGAGTCTGCGCTCGGGCGGCATATTCGCAAGCACTTCACTCTGCATCTGTGCCTGCTCCGCCTCGGTGACATGCAGATGTTCGCCGACAAATTTCACCTGAACGGATACGGAAAAAATCTTCTGGATCGCCTGCGAAAGCGTATCGCGGAAATGCAGGTCCTCGAGAATATCCGCACCGCCGTTTTTCAGCTCGAGCGAGAGCACATTGTCCTTGAGCGAGAGTCCGGCATTGTCCAGAAATCCGTTCATCATCGGGATTTCGCGGCGCAGCACCATAAACAGATCGGGCAGCGCCTCCACCGAGAAGCACGATGCCGGATAGCGGCAGAGGATGCGCAGTCCGGCGAGCTTGAGTCTTTCGGTCAGTTCGGTCTCTGCGGCAAACAGATCCGCAGAAGGAACGGGCGCATCATATTCTGTTTCGATAAACAGCTTGGTGCGCCCGTGATTGGACAGCACGCAGCGGATGCGTCCGTCCAGCACGTTCTCCGGCAGCTTTGCGCCGTATTCACGTAAAAACTCACGCAGGGTCTGTGGCATGCGTGTTCATTCCTTTCCGGGTGAAATAGGGGAGAGCGCCGTGAGGCAGCTCACGGTTCTCTTACGGGTGTCCGATATATGCGTCGATCCAGAATATCAGTACAGTGATAATTACCGAGACCAGAATCATCATCAGAAAACCCAGAGCCTGCACGGCGCCGTAGGGACGCCTTTTCAGGGAGCTGTCGTTCCTCGGGACGGAACGCGGAGTTTTCCGGACAAAGTTTCTGATAAAGACCTGCTCTGCCATGCCGCATTCCGATATCGGAATACGGATCGTATGCCGGTTCCAGTAGTAGATGTAAAAAAACTTAGTATCTTCCGCATAGGAATTTACAGATCTTTTTTCAGCTCCAGCATGCCGGAGGCGGAGTAGACCCGGATTTTGTTCGGATAGAACTGATAAACGAAGCGGTCTTCTCCTGTTTCATGCAGTTTCTCGGCTGCCTGTCTTTTGCGGGACGGCCGGATCAGAAAAACGGGAATGTAGATACACAGAATGATCAGGAGCGGACAACACATGATTGCGGCTAATTGATAATCATTCAGCGACAGCACGAGCATCTCTGTCATGATGACCGGTATGGCGAATGTCAGAAACACTTTTGCAAAGCTCAGATCTCTGTGATCCAGCGGCGCATTATAAATGGCTTCCGAATTGCATACCTCAAATGTACAGACAGGGTCGGGCTGCCTGATCTGAAAAGTTTGTTCCATAGTATCCTTATTCTGTCATGCTGCGGTTTATTCTGCCGTGCTGTCCCTCCGGCTCACACCGTAAAAATCCAGCAGCGCGTTCAGCGTATTGATATCTTCCTCGCAGACCGTGAAAAGCCGTTCCCCGACGCCCGTATCCGGTGAGACATAGGTGTATTCGACAAAGCGGTCATTGATGATCTCCACATCCCTGACCCTGCCCGATGACAGGCAGGAGACGAAGGAATCATAGGTCGTACTTTTATAATGTGAGCCGTAGGAATTGGCAAGGAGCGCATCGAGTGTTTCGCGGTCGCCCTCAAAGACCGTATAGAGCCGTTCGTCCTCTGCATGTCCCGTGAAGGTATATTCGATAAAGCGATCCTTGATGACCGTCATATCTTTGACGAGCCCGCCTTTCAGACAGGCTTCAAAGGATTCAAAGGTCGTTTTGGGGCAGTCCGGACAGTAGGGGTCGGCGATGAGATCGGGCAGCAGCCGAAGATCGCCGTCATAGTAGGTATAATACCGCGCCTCGTGTCCGTGATGATCGGAAAAGGTATATTCGATCCGGCGCTCCTTCTCGACACGGATATCCTTCGCCATGCCGTCATTGAGACACTGTTCAAAGGATTCAAAGGTCGAGTGCGCAGTTTGCTTCTGACCGGCATCTGCACGGTGCCTGTACGCGGAAACGATATTGCATCCCAGCAGCAGCGCATAAAAAAGCAGCACCGCAATGCATATCCGGCCGGTGAAGGCAGCACTTTTCTCACGCTTCTGCTGCGTTTCGGGCGGGACGATATTGCGGAGAAAGGCAAGCTGTTCCGCTGTGCAGTCTTCCTTTCTGACAACGACCTTCCGACCCAGCCGGAAATTGATCATCAGATAGGTTTCATTTTCCATGTTGGATTCTGCTGTATTGTATTCCAGCAGCAGTTCGGCGGTCGGGGACTTGATCTGCACGCTGTCATCGTAAAAGACATAGGAGATGCGGTCCTCACCGGCGGCATGGAGCTTGCGGTATTTCTTTTTTGCATGCAGCGGTATGCCGAACAGAATCCACAGATAGACCGCTGTCACAAGCAGCATCGAGCCGCACCATTTCTGATTCAGAACAGACAGTGCAAGCAGCTCTGCCAGAACAGGCAGCATCGCATATTTGCAGAATTTCAGCGGCTTGCGGATCGTCGGGATGAACATCGCCCTGGTATACCGCTCCTCCGGATAACAGGTCTCCAGTGAAAAGACGACTTCGCGCGCCTGCGTGACAGATTGTTCTTCCATTTTATCCCCCTTTTGGAAAATGTTTTCCGGATCAATCGGTTCATAGGGCGGCTCGGCAGGTCAATGAAGGAACGGATCCATCTGCACCAACAGGTACCCCATATATGACAATACGGCTAAGAGTAAAAACACGTTGAATACGATAGAATACTCTTCGCTGGTGGGGCTTCTGTGTATCACCGGTTTGGGTCTTACGGGAATAAAACTTTCAAGAAAGAGCTGCTCTTTTGCGGAGCATTGCTGTTTCTCAATGCAGAGCGGTTCGTGATTTCTAAATTCGACGTAAATATAAGAAAAATCCTCGCTAAGCTTTTCTGCATCCGTTCTCAGCAGTACGCAGCTGCCGGATGATCTCATTTGCAAGCGGGATGCATTCGGCGTCGCTGAGATTGCCGTATTCAAACTGATCGGACATGCCGCCGTATTATTCGCAGCAGAGTGCCCTGCGGATACGGACA
>CAMHUJ010000144.1 GCA_946188175.1 uncultured Ruminococcus sp. | reverse complement strand
AGATCGGTATTATCCGATGCCGCAGCGGTCAATTCGGTTGTAATCTCTACTGCATACACTGACGAAATATTTGATACTGCCATAACCGAGGCTGCTATCAGACTGACTATTCTTTTTGTAAATTTATCAAACATTACGCCATCCACCTTTCTTTAGATTGTGAGATGCAGCTTCATGCATCAATGTGATTCAGCGGTAAAGATACTGACTGCGCCCTGTGTGATCACATTATCCTGTGCGTCTTTGATATCTTCTACCGGCAATCCGTCGGGATAATTTGCAGCCGGAATGCCCTCCGCTGTCAGAATAATATCATACGGCTGATCGAAATATCCCAGATAATCCTTTTTATAAACAGGAATCTCTAATTGACAGAACAGTTCCGCTGTACTGTTTGTCGGATTCACAACCCGCATCATGTCAATTTCGTTTTGCTTATCTCCGCCCGTATAGTAGAAATAATAAACACGTTCCTTCTGATCGGAGCTGTCTTCATATCCGCCAAAAACGAAATTAGAATTATTACATATTAACTCGTCGCCTTCTGTATCGAACAAGTGAATATTTTCATCATTTGCATCCTTGCTTCCCAACTGAATTGCATTGGCAATCGCATCCAATCGCTGGGAAAATGAAGGCGGCTCACTCAGTCTACAGTTTTCCAAATCATCAATCTGAATTGTCATTGTCAGCCGGATAAACAAATCTGCCAGCCCGTTATTATATCCGGAAGGGTCTTTTTCGATTGTCATTCCCGGCTCAGACGCCTGTGCTTTGTACTGTCCCTTGCTGTCCCAGTTCGGCTCCTGAATCGTCACAGAGCCGTTTTTGGCTTCCAGCCTGTTTGAAACCGCATCTTCACTGTGAAAATAGGAGAAAATTCCGGAAAGCAGCAAAATATAGAGAACAAAAACCGCAGAAAGCATCGTGAGCTTCTGCCGTTTTCCGCTGCTGCGTATCATGTGAATCAGCTTTTGAAGCGCTTTTTTGATACCTGCTGCTGTCACACGCACGGAAATCCCTCCTTTCATTTTCAGTCACGCTTTATAGAATGTTCCTGCTGTAAACATAAGCAGAACAGCTGCACAAATTACGATAATTCCTTTTACCGTATGGAAAAACGCAAGTGCTTTTCCTATATACGGCAATGCAAATACAGTTTTCCCGATGTAATTCTCTTTTGTCACCGGATCGGGATCGGGGGTTTCGTTCATATCCCCCTGCGTCACGATACCTTCTGCGGTCACGCGAATTGCTCTGTGCGTCACGCGCATATCTTCCCCGACGCGGAACGATATCACATCACCTGTGCTGATATTCTCATATTTGCTGTAGGTACTGACAAAGCAGACACTCCCGACCGGAAGCAGCTCACCCATTGAGCCGGATTTGACGTGATACAGGCGTATACCGCATATATACAACAGCAGCAAGATCGCAGCAAGAGCAATCACTGCCGTTGAGATGATACGATAAATAATATTATATACATTTCTAATGCTGTTTTTTTTCGCCATAATTCAAATAACAAAAAAGCACCCAATTCCCCCAATCAGAATCAAGTGCAAAAAAGCGATGAATGAATCAAATCTGTACAAATCAGCGCTGTCTATTCAAACAAAAAACCGGTTGAGTATGGGGGCAGTCCGGTTTCTGTATAATTGCCAAATTCAGGGTTCCGCCGGTTCGATCACACCGATCAGCACGCCTCTGGCTTCCTCATACTCAAAGGTACAGGTCGAAAGCAGCAGAAAGCGCTGATCTATCAGTTCGTCCGGCTGATATCGCTGCGCCGTATAGACCGCATCTGAAAAAATCATGTCAATATAGTCTGCTTTTTCTGATTCTGTCAGAAAATTCGTGTGATAGACCGGAGAATCGCTCCGGACAGTCAGATATCCGAAAAAATGCACCGGCTGCACGGCATGCTCCGTAATCAGCCAGCCGGTATCATGCTGCTCAAGAAATGCCTGCCGCGAATAAGATGCGACATCTGCAAACATACGCATCCCTTCGACATTATGCCCATAGACAATCGACGTAAATCCGGAGAAATCCGGAAGGCACCGGCAGTCCAGAAACGGTACGCCGAGCTCATTTTCGGTTTTGTCCACGGAATGATCGAGATAGAACTCGTTGTCCTCACTCTGGACAACCGGAAAATCGATCCGCGTATCCGGAATCGTAATCCACGCCTTGATGTCATCCGACGCAGACTGTGCTTCATCCAGCAGATTCACGTTATCTGCCGTATGCTTCTGCATTCCGCCGACCGTAACCGCAGGCCGGATCGGTTCAAGCTGCTCCGCCAGATGCGCTGCATCCGCTTCGGTCTTCTGTACCGGAAGAACAACCTCCTTCCGGTAGCGCAGACCGGCATAGATTCCGCCTGCACAAACTGCGGCAAGCAGCAGTGCAATCAGCAGCTTTTTCATTGCGCATTGCGCTCCTTCCGGCGTTTATGCAGCACCAGCAGCGCTGCTATCAGCAGAAAACCTGCCGCACCCGCAATACAGGCAAGCCAGAATTTCCCGTCTGCTGCAAGCAGTCCGGTATAGGGCGGATCAATATCCTCATCTACGGCAGCATAGAAAATCCAGCGATAGGTAATCTCGCCTTCGACATGGCGGTCGCCGTTTTTGTCGCGCAGAATCGTCACACCTTTTTTGTCAACGAGTCTTGCGCCCTCATCAATCATCACATCGCCGTCCAGACCGTTCCAGACCACGCTGCATGTCAGCGTATTCGTATCGCCGGGCTGATAGAGCCCGAGGTCAAGCGGCTCCTTTGTCAGATCCAGATTGCCGATGCCGTTGACATTGCCGCGGAACACCTCCGCACCGCCGAGCGTCATTGTGCATTCAACTTCTTTTTCGAGGTCGATCTCGCCGGATTTGGCAATCGGCTCCACATAAAAATAGATGTGATATGCCTTATCCTCGCGCAGATTCATGATCTGAATTTTTTTCGTATAGGTTTCGCCGAAGGTCATATTCTCCACATGGAAGAAATATTCGCCCTTCGCATTCGGGCTCACACCGTCCGAATCAAGGACGGAGAGCCGCTCCGGCAGTCCCTTGACAGCACCCTCCGGCAGCTCGCTTTCTGCATGTGCCGTCAGGCAGCAGCAGGATAGAAAAAGGAGGCCGGCGCTGAGTGCTGCAAACATCCGTTTGATACTCATTTCGCCAGCCTCCTTCTCCCGTTAATTATTCAATCGTGAAATATGCGTATCTTTTCCTTTGACCGCATTGGCCGCAAGGGATCAATTAGGTTGCTGCTGTCCAGGTAATATCATCGACCTCAGGTGCACTGCCGCCATTCACAGCATTGGAGATCTTTGTGGGAGCATTGCCGCTGGCACCTGCAAAATCAGCCTTCGCCGAATCTACAGTCTCATTACCGGTGCTGTCAAGCGAAACCTGAACGCTCTCGAGCTTGAGATTGAGATCGAAATCGAACGCAATATAAGCATCCTTCTTAGTGGCAGAAGAAAGCGTTACGCTGTCAACGAGCTTCGACGTGGTGTCACCAGCTTCAAGATCATTATTGTAATAGAATGTTGTGTTAGCACCGGTACCGAGAGCAGTCCAGGTTTCACCCTGATGATCAGTGACAATATTGCTCAGTGCCACATCAATAGAAATCGCGTCAGCACTGGTACCATACGTTGCAGTCAGCTTTCCCTGTGCATCAGCAGTAGGCGGAGTATATGTCCAATTCAAACCAGCGTTCTCAACGACTGTCCGCTCTGCTTCATACAGCTCTACGCCATCCGGAACAACCGAAACAACAGGAGTCGTTGTCACGCCGTTTTCATCGTATGTAATCGTCAGTTTGCTCGTATCAATCGTGTAGTCCGAGTTCGTGTTGCTCGTATTCTTCAGAGCGTAGTAATTTGTGCCGTCAAAATAATAGCCGGAATACTCATAGACATTCGCACTTGCGCCAAGATCAACATTTCTGCGGAAGATATAGAGACCGGCAGCAGTCGGTACAAATGTATCGGAATCAATCGCAAGACCTGCGCCCGCTGTCCATGTGTTTTTAATGCTGCTGCTTGCGATTGCAGTTCCTGCCGCACCGACAGCATTTTCATCGGACGCATTGACATACGGATATGCCTGCTCCGGCGTAAAATTGAAAGCTGCACCAGTAGATGCAAACGCCAGCCAGCCGCCAGCCTGTACAGCCTTGACCTCATCATAAGTATTGTCATCTACATTCGTGTCAGAGCCGTTAATCGCATCGTTGGCACGTTCTGTTGTATGAAGCAGCTTATAATAAGTTTTTCCGTCAGCAGTAGACTTTTTCAGACCGGCATCACTCAGACTTGCATCAGCAACATCTACCAGCGAGCCAGTGGAAAACGAAGCATCATTGCCGGTAAACGTTGTAGCACTTGTTGCTTTCTGCTTCACGATGTTCATTTCGCCTTCAATCCATGCGCGGACGAACGCATCAACATTGCCGGTATTAACAATGCCTGCATCCTTGTTGATTTCCTGTCCAGGCAGCCAATCCTCAGGCGGCGTGAAATCTTCTGCCCACTCAGTGCCATAGTTTGCCGAAGCACTCAGTCTGTTCGTAACCTCATCCTTGGATGTAAACCAAGCGAAGGTTGCGCCTGCAACAGCAACCGCTGCAATACTCAGCGAAGCGATCAGCACGCGCGTTTCGTTTTTCTTGCTGTTTTTCATAGTTTTCATAGTTCCTTCTCCTTTTCATGAATTTCCCGGACGCTTCCCGCTTCATCCGGTTCTGTCGGTTCTGATGCTGCGGCACCAGAAGATTCTTCTTGCTGCTGCGGTGAAAAATACATCTTCAAGAGCTGTAAAGACAGCCACAGCATCACAGCCACCGGCAGAACAAAATACCACCGAAGCTGTATAAAACGAATTACATACCCGACTTTCGGGATTTTCAGCGTCACCCTTCCGATGACTCTGTCCTCATCTACGAGGAAGGAATCCTCTGTATCATTTGCATCACCCTTTGTACGGAAGCATGTGATGCCGGTATTCTGATAATCCGGCAGCTTCTGTGTCACACGGTGCGTCAGATACGCTTCGCTGTCGCTCGAGGGATTAAACGTGATCACATCCCCGACATTGATATGATCAGCGGATTCAATCTTCACAAGCACCAGATCGCCGACGTTGTAAACCGGCGTCATGGACGGTGTAATAACCGTGTAATACCGGTATCCGAACAGCGATTTGTCCGGCGTTTTGCTCGATGCAAACAGGAATGCTCCGACGACAATGAATATGCAGAACAGATAGACAAGTATCTTTCTTGCAATCACGTATACTGCATATCCTCTCTTTTCCGGCGGTCCCTTGTTCTCCTTGTTCATTTCTTCATCCTCTCTGCTCTGCTGCTTTGATGAATGCTTCATCTTCGGCTGTTGTTTTGCACGATTCTACGTCCAAATCGCCAACCGAAAGCACGACGTTGTGGCCATTCAGGTCTACGACCGCCGTAT
>CAMHUJ010000143.1 GCA_946188175.1 uncultured Ruminococcus sp. | reverse complement strand
CAGGAGCGGTGTTTTCTTATCGAGCGCCTCACCGCTGTAGGAATAAAATGCAGTCGGGATGCACAGGCTGTTTTCCTTGATGAATGCGTAGGATGTCGGGTCCCATGCTGTATAGCCGCGCGCCTCAAAGGTTGCACGCAGACCGCCCGACGGGAAAGACGATGCATCCGGCTCGCCCTTGATCAGCTCCTTGCCGGAGAATTCGAGGATCGCGCCGCCGTTGCCGTCCGGCGTCAGGAAGCTGTCGTGCTTCTCTGCGGTGATGCCGGTCATCGGCTGGAACCAGTGCGTATAGTGTGTCGCACCGTTCTCCACAGCCCATTCGCGCATTGCGCTTGCGACCACATCGGCGACGGTCGGGTCAATATCCTTGCCGTTCGCAATGGTCTCATGCAGGGACTTGTAGACCGCCTTCGGCAGGCGCTCCTGCATCACGGCATCGTTAAAGACAAGGCTTCCGAATACATCAGTCGGTTTCATAATAATACATCCTTTCTACGGGCGCTGCCCGTTTACATTGATCTGAAGGTCTCCGGCAGGGAGGGAAAACTCATATTGTTCCTGCATCGCCGTTTCCGCGCGAAAACGGGATTCCGGAAAACAAAAAAACAGCAACGGCATTTCGGGAATCATCCCGAAACAGCACCGTTGCTGTTTTCTGTGTTACATGATAACACATTTTTCTGTGAATGTCAAGAGTCTGACAGAAATTTCACAAGGTTTGACGGATTGCCCATGAAATTCTAATGATTCTCATAGGTTTTTAGGATATTTTCCGCAGCACTTCGCTTTGAGATACGCTGATTCATTGCCTGCTGCTCGATATACTTATGCGCCTGCTCCTCGGTCATGCCGAGATACTGGATCAGTGCATATTTCGCACGGTTGACGATGCGCAGGTCGATCAGCTTGATTTGCAGACGCTGATTTTCCTGCGACATGATTTGCGTTCGCGCATAGGCAGACGCAGCATCATAGAGCGCCTGATGAAACGAGGTATGCGGAAACGGTCTGCCGAGGACAAAGATGCCTGCCGGTTCCAACGACTGCCGGAATTCGGTCTCCTGCTCGTTTTTCACGACGGCGATCACCGACGAGGGCGTATTCTCCGCCAGATCGCTTGCAAGCTCCGTGCCGCATTCATCTGACAGCGGAATATTGATCAGTACCACGGCATACCGGCTGCTCATCATTTTTTGACGCGCTTCCGTACAGGATTCCGCACCGCCGGAAACGGTGAAATCACCGTCAGGCAGATTCTCCCGCACATAGCGATGAAAATTCTCGTTCGAGGAAATGACGAAAACCTCTTTCTGCGCAAAGCGTGTCAGCATGTAACGTCACTCCGTATAGGCGTCAAAAAGATGCGCAGGCAGCGACGCCTTCATAAATGCGCTTTCTGCCGCCAGCTTCCGTGCAGCGCGCAGATCGGCAGGCAGTGCGGGATATTGATTTACAGCATCCGCCGGCAAATCCAGCAGATTGTCATTACAGGGCGGCGGCGATTTCAGACCGCGCAGAATACCGTCAAGACCGGCACGGATCACAAGCGCAAACGCAAGATACGGATTTGCGGATGCATCCGGCGAGCGCAGCTCCATGCGCTGATGCGTCGCATCTGCCGCAGGAATACGGATCAGCTGCGAGCGGTTATTCGGCGACCATGAAACACGGTTCGGCGCTTTGTCTTTGCCGAGCCGCGCATAGGATTCCGCAAGCGGATTGAGCACGGCAGTCATCTCCGGCGCATGCGCGAGGAGACCCGCCATAAACGAACAGAGCACGGATTCATCCGGAATCGTGCCGTCTGAAATGCGTGCGAGGGAAATATTGATATGAAATCCGTTTCCGGCTTCACCCGTGATCGGCTTCGGCGAGAACGATGCCCAGAGCCCGTTCCGCGCAGCGACCGTGCTGACGACCTGCTTGAACGTCACGACATTGTCCGCGGCACTCAGCGCATTACTGTAGCGGAAGTCGATCTCATTCTGTCCCGGACCCTGCTCGTGATGCGAGCGCTCCGGCTGGATGCCCATTGTTTCGAGCGTCTGGCAGATCTCTCTGCGGACATTCTCGCCGCCGTCTGCCGGTGCAATATCAAAATATCCGGCACGGTCAAGGGGCGTGTCGGTCGGATTGCCGTTTTCATCGAGCTTAAAGAGATAGAATTCGCATTCCGCGCCGATATCACAGCGCAGATCATGCTCCGCCAGAAGCTGCTCTGTATCGGCAAGAAATCTGCGGCAATCCGCAGAAAACGGTGTGCCGTCCGGATTCCGGATCTCACAGAATAAGCGTGCAACGCCGCCTCTGGACGGTCTCCAGGGCAGCAGCGTCATCGTTGCCGCATCCGGAAACAGAAACAGATCGGAATGTGACGGATCGCGGAATCCTGCAATCGAAGACGCATCAAATGCGATACCCTGTTCAAAGGCACGCGCAAGCTCCGATGCCTGCACGGAGATATTTTTCTGCACGCCGAACACATCGCAAAATGCAAGACGCACGAATTTGATATCACTGCTTTCAATCAGCTCCGCGGCTTCACGCTGCGAAACATTCATCATAGAACCACATCCTTTCTCCAGTATCATAACATATCCGGACTATTTTTGTCAACCGTGAATTTTTCGTTCAAAGCGGTCCTTCGCTTCATCATCCTCCACGGCGGTCGGATAGTCGCCGGTAAAGCATGCCGTGCAGATGCCGTCGGATTCCGCAAGCTGCGGCAGCGCTTCCAGCGGCAGAAATCCGAGCGAATCCGCGCCGATCATCTGCGCAATTTCCTCCGTCGTATGATGATTTGCAATCAGATTCTCCTCGGAATCAATGTCTGTTCCGTAATAGCACGGATGCAGAAACGGCGGCGCAGAAACACGGAAATGAATCTCTTTCGCACCGGCTTTTCTCAGCAGCGTGACAATGCGGCGGCTGGTTGTGCCGCGGACAATCGAATCGTCAATCAGGACGATGCGCTTGCCTGCGACGGTCTCACAGATCGGGCTCAGTTTGAGCTGTACGCCGCTGTCGCGCAGGGACTGCGACGGTGCAATAAATGTCCGTCCGATGTATTTGTTTTTGATCAGACCGATGCCGTACGGGATACCGGATGCTTCTGCAAAGCCGAGCGCGGCATCGAGTCCCGAATCCGGCACGCCGATCACGACATCCGCATCCGCCGGATGGGCTTGGGCAAGCAATGCGCCCGCCTTTTTGCGTGCTGCATGAACGGAAACACCGTCCAGAACCGAATCAGGGCGGGCAAAATAAATATACTCAAAAATACAGGTGCGCTTCGGCTCCGTACCGGTAAATCTGCGGTCGGACTGCATCTGCCCGTCCGGCGTCAGCACGATCATCTCACCCGCTTCAACATCGCGCACAAACTTCGCACCGACGGCATGCAGCGCACAGCTTTCCGATGCGATCACACAGCCGCCGTCGGCGCGTCTGCCGATGCAGAGCGGACGGAATCCGTACGGATCACGCACTGCGATCAGCTTCTGTGCGGACATGACAATCAGCGAAAATGCGCCCTCAAGCTGCGGCACCGCAAGGCGCACGGCATCCTCAATCGAATCGGTTTGCAGCCGCGCCTGCGTGATCAGATAGGCAATGATCTCCGTATCGCTGGTCGTATGAAAAATCGCACCGCGCTGCTCTAACACGCTGCGCAGACGTCCGGCATTGCTGAGATTGCCGTTATGGACAAGCGCCATTTTGCCTTTCTGATGATTGACCTCCATCGGCTGACAGTTGCGCCGCTGATTGCCGCCGGTCGTACCGTAGCGCGTATGTCCGACCGCCATGGTGCCGCGCGGAAAGCCGGACAGAATCTGCGGCGTGAACACATGATCGACAAGTCCCAGATCCTTGTGCGTCGTGAACACGCCGTCGTCATTGACCGTGATGCCTGCGCCCTCCTGACCTCGGTGCTGCAAGGCGAATAAACCGCAGTAGGTAAGATGTGCAAGGTCCTCCGGCTGCGGCGTCATGATGCCGAACACACCGCATTCTTCATGCTGCTTGTCAGAGAACAATCCGCCCTGTCTCAACGGCTGCCTGCCGGAGTATAAACCGGAAGCGGATATCCGCCCGCTTTCTTTGTGCATATTATTCATATGATTCACCCATGGATGCCGCGACCAGACCGACAAACAGCGGATGCGGCTTGTTCGGACGGCTCTTGAATTCGGGGTGATACTGCACGCCGACATAGAACGGCAGCTCTGTCAGCTCGACCGTTTCGACGAGATTGCCGTCCGGCGAGGTGCCGCTGATGCAGAGTCCGGATTCCGTCAGCACATCGCGGAATGCGTTGTTGAATTCATAGCGGTGACGGTGCCGTTCGGCGATATGCGGCTGATGATAGCAGCGCATCATCGTTGTATTTTCCGCAATGACACAGGGATAGCTGCCGAGCCGGAGCGTACCGCCCTTGTCGATGCTGTCCGACTGCCCGTCCATGAAATCAATGACCTTGTGCGGACATTCCGGCGCAAATTCACCCGAATGCGCATCGCCCAGACCGGCTGCATTCCGCGCATATTCGATCACCGCGATCTGCATGCCGAGACAGATGCCCAGATACGGCTTTTTGTTCACGCGCGCATATTTTGCCGCCTCGATCATGCCCTCGATGCCGCGCTGTCCGAAGCCGCCCGGAATCAGGATGCCGTCGCAGTGACCGAGCATTTCATCTGCATTGTCACCGGTGATCTGCTCGGAGTCGATCCAGTTAATCTGCACATCCGCGCCGAGCTGATAGCCTGCGTGATGCAGCGCCTCCGCGACCGATAAATATGCATCGTGAAGCTGGACATATTTGCCGACCAGCCCGATCGTGACCTTTCTGCGCGGCGAACGGATGCGTTGACAGAGTGCCTCCCATTCGCTGAGATCAGGCGGTGCTGTCTGCAAATTGAGCTCGCGGCAGACGATCTCCGAAAGATGCGCTTTCTCGAGCATCAGCGGCGCTTCATAGAGATTCGGCAGCGTCAGATTCTCGATCACGCAGTCCGGCTTGACATTGCAGAATCCGGCAATCTTCGTGAAAATACTGTTGTCGGTGATCGGCTCATCGGAGCGCAGAACGATGATATCCGGCGAGATGCCGAAGCCCTGCAATTCCTTGACGGAATGCTGGGTGGGCTTGGATTTATGCTCGCCCGATGCCTTGAGATACGGCACGAGCGTGACATGGATATAGAGCGTATTTTCGCGTCCGACCTCGTGACCTAACTGACGGATCGCTTCGAGGAACGGCTGGCTTTCGATGTCGCCGGTCGTGCCGCCGATCTCCGTAATGACGACATCCGCATTGCCCTTTTCGCCGACGCTGTAAATGAAATGCTTGATCTCATCGGTGATATGCGGGATGATCTGAACCGTGCGTCCGAGATATTCTCCGCGGCGCTCCTTTTGCAGCACATTGGCATAGACCTTGCCGGAGGTCAGATTGGAATACCGGTTCAGGTCCTCGTCGATGAAGCGCTCA
>CAMHUJ010000142.1 GCA_946188175.1 uncultured Ruminococcus sp. | reverse complement strand
TTGCATCACCTCAAACGAAAAGGGCGGAATCCGCCGTTTGTCTTTAGCGTATGCAGATTTTGCAGATTCTGTGCAGAGACTGCAAAATTCGATACTTTTATTGCTGACGGATTCCCGCAATGACCTGCCAGATGCGGTCATTTGTATCGGTCAGGAACAGTGCGCCCGCACGCTGATGCATTGCAGCGCGCTTTTCCGGATCGTGATACAGTGCCTCAATATGCTGCTTCATCATATCAATCGTCAGGTCTTTCTGTTCAATGACGATTGCGGCACCGGGCTTACCGAGTACCATTGCATTATAATACTGGTGATTTTCCGCAGCCGCCGGATAGGGAATCAGAATCGACGCCCTGCCGACTGCCTCCAGCTCACTGAGCGTGGATGCGCCGGCGCGGCTGATGACCAGATCGGCCGCCGCAAGGCAGATATCCATATCGTGAATGTACTCCGTGACACGCAGCCGCGGGTCGTCCGCAATGCCGAGCTGCTTCAAGGCATCCGGCATTGTATCTCTGCCGTGCTTGCCGTATGCATGGATATGATTGATCTGCATGTCCGAATCCAGATGCCATTTCATCAGCTCCGGCATCATATCATTGAGACATTTTGCGCCCTGACTGCCGCCGAAGGATACGATCAGCATGCCGTCGCTGTAGCCAAGCTGGCGGCGTGCCTGCTCACGGTTGACCTTTGTCATACTGCCGCGGACGGGCAGTCCGGTCATGACACAGTTTGTCCCCTCCGGAAAATATTTTTCCGCTTCGGCAAAGGTCATCATGACCGCCTTCGCTTTCTTCGCAAGCAGCTTGTTTGTCACACCCGGAAATGCATTCTGTTCATGGACGGCGGTCGGGATACCGAGCTGCTGTGCCGCACGGATCACAGGTCCCGAAGCATAACCGCCCGTGCCGATTGCCAGACAAGGCTGAAATTCGCGCACGATCTTTTTGGCATGTCCGCCTGCCGTCATCAGATAGCGGACGGCTTTCAGATTCCGTTTGATGTTCTCCGGACTGAAGCTCCGCTGAAAGCCTGCGGACTGCACAAATTCCATTTTGTATCCGGCGGCGGGGACAAGCGTTGCCTCCATGCCGTCCGGCGTGCCGACAAAGAGGAACTCCGCCTCCCTGTCATGCTCTGCGATGATGCCTGCAATGGCAAGTCCCGGGTTGATATGTCCGCCCGTACCGCCGCAGGAAATCAGATATCTCATAGTGGTCTCCCGTTTTTATAAACTGATATATGTTCCGTATGCACGCGCGATCAGTGATGTATGCTGCGGAATGGTCATATGCGCTTCGATCAGCGCCCTGTACTCGTCGGTCGTCACCCAGCGGTATGCATCGGTTTCACCATTCTGCATCCGGAGAATGCTGTCGGGTACATCGCGCCGCAGCAGGAAAAATGCGTGGAAATACCCTGCGCGCCGGTATACGCCGCAGGGAATCAGCTCGGATTCCGTTGTCTGAATGCCGGTCTCCTCAAGCAGCTCGCGGACCGCACCCTGCACCGCAGTCTCGCCGGACTGTACGCATCCGCCGGTGATCTCCCAGCGTCCTGCGTATTTTTTCGCCGATGCTCTGCGCGTCATCAGGAAACGCCCGTCGCTGCGAAGCGTCATGACCGCGGTCAGCATCAGGCATTTGCCCTGCGGAATCGGCGTCCCGCGCTCGACCGTACCGCAGATATGCGTCCCTGTGCTGTCATAGAGATCCAGCACTTCTGTTGTCATCGGAACCGCCTCCTTCCGTCAGAAGCCGAACCGTCAGTTCAGCTTTGCCTGTCTTGAAATATTGAGCAGCACGCCCATTTCGGCAAGCTGCATCATCAGCGCCGTGCCGCCGTATGAGAAGAACGGCAGCGAAATGCCGGTCGGCGGGATCGCCTTGCTGACAACGGCAATATTCAGCAGCGCCTGCAAGCCGATATGCATGGTGAAGCCGACGGCTACCAGCATACCGAATTTATCCTTTGCCTTCGCCGCGATATAGAATCCGCGGAAGATCAGCAGACAGAACAGCAGAATCACCGTCACCGCGCCGACAAATCCGAATTCCTCGCAGAGAATCGCAAATACATAGTCATTCTGTGCCTCCGGCAGATACTGATACTTCTGCCGCGATGCACCGAGTCCCAGACCGAACATGCCGCCCGAGCCGATTGCGATCAGCGACTGGCAGGTCTGCCATGTGTCGCTCAGCATCAGGTCGGGATTGAACGGATCGACATAAGACTGGAATCTGACTGCAAAATAGTCGAGACCCTTTTTCTTCATCATATAAAGCACGACGCAGCTCAGACCGACCACGCCGATTCCGATCAGAATCGCAAAATGCGTCGGTCTTGCACCGCCGACGAAAATCAGCGTCAGTGCGAGCACGCCGATAATCAGCGTACCGGAAACATGCGGCTCCAGCATCATCAGTCCGGCAACCGCGCCGAGCATCACCATATACGGCACGATGCCGTAGAGAAATGTTTTCATGCGGTGTTCATTGCGGACGATCAGCGTCGCAAAGAACAGCACAATCGCAATCTTCATCAGCTCCGAAGGCTGGAAGGTCAGACCGCCGTCGCCGCCGATTGCAATCCAGCGGCGTGCAAAGGTTCCCTGCTTCGAGCCGATGCCCGGAATCAGAACCAGAATCAGCATGATCATTGCCACGCCGAATGCGGAGCCCGAAACCCACAGCTTTTCATAGAAATGATACGGGACAATGCTGAGAATAAACATCAGGACAAGTCCCATACCGGCAAAAGCCAGCTGGCGCGTTGCGTAATAGGTGCCGCTCAGACCGTCCTCGATTGCAGCCGGATAGGATGCCGAAAACATCATGAGGATGCCGATTACCAGCAGCGCGATGACCGTTCCGAGCAGGACGCCGTCGAGCTCGCTGTCGATCAGACGCCAGCCTCTGCCGGCAGGCCGCACGCGCGCACCGGTGCGCTGCCGTGTCTGTTTGGATGCAGACGCCATGTTGAATCAGCTCCTTCTCCTGCTCTGCGGATTACAGACGGGATGCTACGGCAAGTACGCCGAACACCAGTCCGAACAGCGAAAAGACAATCACGATCTTGTATTCGCTCCATTTGCAGAGTTCAAAATGATGATGAATCGGGGACATTTTGAAGATACGGCGCCCCTCACCGTACTTTTTGCGGGTGTATTTGAAGTAGGTCGTCTGAATAACAACGCTCAGGCAGTCAAGCACATAGACGATGCCGACAATCACGAGCAGCAGATGCATTCTGCATGCAATGCCGAGCGCCGTGAATGCGCCGCCGAGATACATCGAGCCGGTGTCGCCCATAAAGCACTTCGCCGGATGCAGATTCCAGAACAGGAAGCCGATGCAGCCGCCCGCAATCGTGATCGCATAGAGCGAAAGCTCCAGCTCGCCGAAGGTCGCACAGAGAATCGTCATGCAGAGCATCGAGACAACCGTCACCGAGCCGCAGAGACCGTCGATGCCGTCGGTCAGGTTCACCGCATTGATCATGTAGATCATGAACAGCAGCATGACCGGATAATACAGAAAGCCGAAATTCAGCTTGATAAAGAGCAGGTCGATTGTGGTCTCATGGTCGCCCAGCGCATACATTATTGCCAGAAATGCACTGCAAAATACAACCTGAAACAGAATTTTCTGCTTCGGATTCAGTCCCTCGTTGCGCTTCTTCACAGCTTTGATGAAATCATCGGTGAAGCCGCAGGCACCGGAATAGAACATTGAGAACAGAATCACCGTCAGCAGCTTGAGCGCATGGTTCGTCGTATCGGCAGAGGTCAGATCGGGACCGCCGCGCATCCGCCAGACCGTATAGCCCAGCACCGTCGCCGCAATGCTGCCGATAATGAACAGAAAGCCGCCCATGATCGGGGTGCCCTGCTTGGACTTGTGCCACGCGGGTCCCTCCTCGAGAATCGTCTGCCCGAAATGAATCTTGCGCAGGAACGGAATCAGGACAAATCCGAGCAGCGCAGCAATCACCGCAGCGGTGACCGCAGAACATAAAGTCAACCAGATAGGCATAGAAACCAGAACCTCCGAAACAATCGCTTTTACATTTTCTCCGCGAAAATACGCTTTGCCGCATCCGCGACCAGCTCGCGCTCATCCATATGCAGATGCACGCCGCCGGCTATGATCTGATAATCCTCGTGACCTTTTCCGGCAAGCAGCACGACATCGCCGGTCTTTGCCTGCTTCATCGCAAGATAGATCGCCTCGGCTCTGTCGGGCTCCGTCTGATAAGGCACATCGGTATCCTTCAAACCTTTGATAATATCGCTGATGATCGCAAGCGGGTCTTCATCGCGCGGATTATCCGAGGTCACCATGACAAAATCCGAAAGATTTGCAGCCGCCTTTGCCATTTTCGGGCGCTTCGCCGCATCGCGGTTTCCGCCGCAGCCGAATACGCAGATCAGCCGTCCGACTGTGCATTCACGCAGGCTCGCAAGTGTTTTTTCCAGTGCATCCGGTGTATGCGCATAGTCGCAGATCACCGTGAAATCCAGTGCCGTCGGGATGACCTCGCATCTGCCGCGGACACCGGTATAACCGAGCAGCAGCTCGTTCATCACATCCATGGGAATGCCGATTCTTCTGCCGACTGCAATCGCCGCGACCGCATTGCTGACATTGAACATGCCGGTCATGCGCATCGACATCGGGAGTGCGTCGCCGTGCAGATGCAGCGTGAACTGCGTCCCCTCGGTGCTCAGCGTGATCGCATCCGCCATGGCGTCAAAGCTGTCGGATGCATCCTGCTTGATGCCGTAGGTCATTTTCTCGCAGCCGATCTCTTTATAGAGCCGCTTGCCGTAATCGTCGTTTCCGTTGACGACGGCATAATCGCAGCGGTCAAAGAGCATCCGCTTTGCGAGATAGTAGTTTTCCATTGTGCCGTGGACATCGAGATGATCCTGCGTCAGATTTGTGAACACTGCCGCTGTAAAATGCGTCGGACCGATGCGGTACTGTTCAAGACCGAAGGACGATACCTCCATGACAACGGTCTCGATCTTTGCCTCTGCCATTTTCGCAAGCAGTGCAAAGTATGCATCCGTGAGCGGTGTCGTATTCGGAGAAGGCAGAATCTCATCGCCGATCTCATACTGCACCGTGCCGATCAGACCGACACGCTGTCCGGTCTTTTTCAGCATCTCCTTGATGAGCGTTGCAGTCGTGGTCTTGCCGTTTGTGCCGGTCACGCCGACAAAGCGCATTTTCCGCTCCGGATGCCCGTACCATGCGGCACAGAGATCGCCGTAGGTGCGGCGCGTATTGCTGACCGTGATCTCACGGTCGCCGAGCCCGAGCGGACGCTCCGTAATGACCAGCAGGGCGCCCTTTTCCAGCATCGCTGCGGCGGCATCGTGCCCGTCATATTTCGCGCCGCGGATGCAGACAAAGATCATATCCTTTTGCAGGACGCGGGTATCATCGGTCACGCCGGTCACTTCGGTATCGGCGAGCACCGTGTTCAGGTTTTCAAGCAG
>CAMHUJ010000141.1 GCA_946188175.1 uncultured Ruminococcus sp. | reverse complement strand
AGATTGATGCGTGCATTCTGCGTCCTGCCGAGCTCCGGAATGAGCGCGTTATAGGGTGTGCAGTAGCAGGTCATGCAGAGATAAAAGAGCATCGCGCAGATGAACAGACAAACCGTATTGACCGTGCTCTCGCCCCTGACCGGCGAACAGAACATCAGCACCGTGACCAGTCCGAAGGGAACCGCCGCATATCGCATGAACGGGATGCGCCGCCCGAGCCTGTGCGTGCAGCGGTCGGATTTGCCTGCGATCAGCGGATCGGTCACGGCATCGAACACTCTGCCGATTGCCGTAATCAGACCGATTGCCGTCAGCCCGAGGAAAGTCCCCTGCGGGATAAACTCAAGCTGACCGTTTGCAAGCTCCTGCTTGCTCGGCTGAAAGAAAAAGACAAGCCAGTTTGCAATAATGCCGGACAGAATCGACCAGCCGAGCTGTCCGACTGCAAAAATCCATAGAATCTTATTTGTGGCGGTTTTCTTCTCCTTCATGCGCATTCTCCTTTCTGAGATAGCTTACTGCCATAGCAGCAAGCATTTCCAGTTCGGCTCTTCCGCTGCCGAAATCATCAGAGGGGAGCAGCTCACCGCAGAGCATCTTTTTGCAGAGCGAGAGCATCGAATGACCGTAGGTCAGATAAAACAGCTTGAAATCAACATCCGACCGGACCGTGCCGTCCGCAACACCGGCAAGATATGCAGATTCCATGTAAGGATAGAAATTGATGATCGAGCGCTCATAGTCAAAGAGCGCCGCCTTCGGAACATTCTCGTGCTGGAGCATCAGATCAAATTCGCCGACCAGCCGCATCAGGTCTCTGTGTGTATCAAACAGCACAAGATACATATGCATCAGATCGGACAGGCGCTTGATGCCGCTCTGCCGGAGGAATACCTCCGATTCAAAGACATGCTCATACATGCCCCGCAGCGTGTTCCAGAGATGTGTCATAGCCGCGATTGTGATTGTCGTTTTTGTGCCGAAGTAGCGATAGAGCGTTGCAACGCCGACGCCGCACGCATCTGCAATATCCGTCATCTTGACGGCTTCAATGCCGTTGCGGAGAAACATCTCGGCGCTGATCTCAACTGCACGCTCAATCCGCTTTGTTTTGAGACTTTCCTGCGCATGTTGATTTTCCACTTGACAAACCTCCTATTTTGTGATAGACTATATATCAAATATAATAGTACGGCTATCATATCATACTGATAGTATAGCATATTATTTTCAGATTTGTCAAGTGGGGAGCGGTGAAAATATGGACAAGTCAAAGCGCATTTTCGGAAACGAAATGTCTGACCGCAGCTATCGGAAGGCGATGCGGACCAAGGAAAAATTCGCGCGCAAATACGGCGACGACGGCGATCATATTTATCATCTGCGTGCAGAGGCGGCGCCGGCAATCGGCGAGCTGCTCGGGGTGCAGAATCTGATTCTGAGCGAGGAGCCGGCGGTCAGCTTCAATGAAAAAAGCATTATCATCGGCAATATCCGCATGGGCTTCGGGCATTACCGCATTTCTATGGCAATGGCATCGGCGGCGCGCGCACTCGGCTATCAGCCCTACTGGTTCGATCTGCATTCGTTTCAGTCGGCAGCCTGCGGCAAGATCATCGGCGAGCAGAATCAGCTCTATTCGCTCGGCTCGCGGCTCTCGCAGCAGCTTCCGCCGTTCAATAAGTTCGTCTGGGAGCCGCTCAACAGCGAAGGCTTCCGCCGCCTGAGCTACAACTGCTCCGATCAGAAAACCGCCGAGCTCATGACCGGCGTCTACTGCGATCTGCCGAAGGATATCCCGTTCCTTGCGACGCATGTCTGGCCGTCGCAGGCGGCGATCCACGCAGGGCTGACGCATGTTGTCAATGCCGTGCCGGATAACTGGCCCATGGCGCTGCACCTCTCTGAGGGCGCCGTGCACACGGTTCAGACGCCCTCTGCCTATCTCGGCTACCGTGCACTGCGCGGCATGGACAGCGACCGTCCGCTGCACCCGATGCCGAAGGAGGCAATCGTCTGCACAGGGCATTATATCGACCATGAACTCGTCAGCAACATCGAAGCGGACTGCGCCAAACGTACCGCACGCATGCAGCAGAATGCGCCGAAGCGCTGGCTGATGTCCGTCGGCGGTGCAGGCGCGCAGAAGGATATCTTTGTCACGATCATCCGGCGGCTGATTCCGGCGATCAAAAAGCAGAAGGCAGCGCTGTTTATCAATGTCGGCGACCATGCAAACGTCTGGCAGGAGCTGCTCCGCGAGATCCCCGAGATGCAGGCGATGCTGCACACACATTTCGATGATTTTGCAGAGACCGCCGCATTCTGCAAGCAGGCATATGACGGCGATGTCACCGGCATTCACGCCTTCTGTCACAAGGATATCTTCGCAGCGGTCTATTCGACCAATCTGCTGATGCGTGTCTCCGATATGCTCATCACGAAGCCAAGCGAGCTTGCATTCTATCCGATCCCGAAGCTGATGATCAAGCGCGTCGGCGGGCATGAGGCATGGGGAGCGATCCGTGCCGCAGAGATCGGCGACGGCACCTATGAATGCAGCACGCCCTCCGAGACCGCGGCAATGCTCATGCTGCTGCAAAAGAACGGCGATATCATCGAGCAGATGTGCGGGCATATCCTCGCCGCCAAGCAGGCAGGCATCTACAACGGCGCATACCGAGCCGTAGAGCTTGCCGCAGGAAAACGCTGAATGCCGTATCAAAAAAACACCGCGAAATCAGGCAGCACGCTTGATTTCACGGTGTTTTTTATTCATTCGGATGCTGTGCGTTATTCTTTCCGCAGTATTGCGTACAGAGCTTGTCGGTACAGTTTGTACATCGCAGCGCGGCATTGGAATTCTCCCAGAAGCGCTCGGGATACATCATAATGCAGAGCTCCCAGAGCAGCCAGTCCGCAAATGCCATAAGTACCAGCGTCCGCGAATAGAATCCGCTGACCATGAGCATCGGCGAGAACATCATCAGATGATCCCAGTTGAAGATGCGGCAGGTCGTGCAGCATTTCGCCTTGACGATCAGCCGGAACGGACACCAGATCAGCACGCAGATCAGATCGCAGACATAGAATACCATTGTGATCATCAGCAGCGCGGTATCGCTCAGGATATCAAAGACGCGCAGCATCGAGACAATGGCGACAATCACCGCCCAGAGCGCGAATACCTTGTAGGCAGCCTTCGTTGTCTCGATGATATGCCGCCGGAGCGCCTGTATGCTGAATGCCTCCTTGATCGGCTGGAACCGGAAGCGAAAATGCTTCTGCGAGCCGAGCGCGATCACAATGCGCTTTTTGACAGGCACAAGCTGCCAGAGCATATCGAGCATCCATGCGAGCCAGAGCAGATGAAACGGCGACAGCCGCCGGAAGAAATTCCAGCCCTGCAAAATCTCCGTCTGCTGCGGGTCAAAAATCACGATCAGTATGCAGGCTGCCAGAACAATGCAGCGGATCATCAGCTGCGAAATATACACACGCCGTGTTCTGGAGGTTTTCGGTTTCACGGCTGCTGCGGTATGCTGCATGTTCTATCACTCCCCTGCTGCGGATTATGTCTTCGGCTTTCTTGCGTTTGCGAGCATCAGCTTGACGCGGTTTTCCTGATTGACGCGCGTCGCGCCGGGATCGTAGTCGATTGCTGTGATATTTGCTTCCGGATAGGCATTCTTGATGACGCGCATCATGCCCTTTGCAACGATATGGTTCGGCAGACAGCCGAAGGGCTGCGTGCAAATGATATTCTCCGTACCGGATTCGACGAGCGCCGCCATTTCCGCGGTAATCAGCCAGCCCTCGCCCATGCTGACGCCCTGACTGATATACTGATCGGCTCTTGCGCGCAGCAGCTCAAAATCATGCGGCGGATCAAAGACACCGTGCGCCTCCACGGCTTTGATCTGCTGCTTCTGCATCGCGTAGATCGCCTTGTAGCCGAGCCCGTTTTTCAGGACGCTCTGATTGAAGAAGTGATAGAGCTTGCCGTCCACCGCCGTACTGATCGCGCAGTACATGACAAATTCCAGCAGCGACGGAATGACCGGCTCACAGTTCTCCGAGAGCAGATATTCCTCGAGATGATTGTTTGCGAGCGGCGAATACTTGACGTAAATCTCGCCGACAATGCCGACACGCACCTTATTGCGCGCCGTCCGCGGAATCGCCGCAAAATCGTCGAGAATGCGCTTATAGAATGCCTTGGTATGCAGATAGTCTCTCGACTGGAATGCCTTTTCCAGCTTCTTCTGCCAACGCTTCAGGACCTTGTCCGTCGAGCCCTTTTGCAGCTCATAGGGGCGGCACTGGTTTGCAATCAGCATCAGCAGATCGCCGTACAATACCGCATAGAGAAATTTCAGGAAGATCGCCGGTGTCAGCTTAAAACCGGATTTCGGGTCCTTTTCCAGTCCCGAGAAATTCAGCGAGATCACCGGTACCTGCGGGAACTGCTCCGTCATTGCCTTGCGCAGCAGATGAATATAATTCGATGCGCGGCAGCCGCCGCCGGTCTGCGTGATCAGCAGCGCGGTGCGGTCGGGATTGTAGCGTCCCGATTTCAGCGCCTCCATAAACTGTCCGATGACAAGCAGTGCCGGATAGCAGGTATCGTTATGCACATTTTTGAGCCCCTCATCGACCACGGCACGGCTTGCCGTTTGCAGCAGCTCACAGTGATAGCCATAGGGCTTGAGCACGCTGATCAGAAGCTGAAAATGCACCGGCAGCATGTCCGGCACGAGGATCGTATGCGTTTGTTTCATTTCGGGTGTAAACCGGACTGACATGCAATAACCTCCAAAGACTGTATCTCCGCTTCGCCGGCATCAGAAGCGAATCTGATACGGAAAGCCGATTGCTTCCAGATATTCCGGAAGATGTGTTGTAACCGGAAACGGACGCTGCTCGAGCCTGCCCTCTTTCGTCCGGACAAGCGCACAGAGCGCCCCGATCTCAATCCGCTCCGCTTTGCAGAATTCGGCAAAACTCGTGCAGAACGCCTCAAACAGATCACTCTGCGGCGTGCGGAGCGTACAGGTTTCCTGCCACTGCGCCGTCCAGAAGCTCTGCTTGCGGGTCCGTTTCAGAAGCGGCTGATCAAAATGCGGCTCCTCGATCCGGCAGAAGCCGCGGACGACCATTGCATCGCCGTCCCGCTCATACCTGCCGGACTGTGCATCCAGCCGCGCATAGCTTTTCATCATATTGACATAGGTTTCCGCGATCTCGCGTCCCTGCTGAAAATGGATGCTTTGCAGATTGATCTGCTTGCTGGTATGTGCATCGGCATCCTGCCGCAGCGCCGCGGCAAATGCAGGCTGCGGTTCATTCTCATATGCAAACTGTGCATGCATCTCTGACGCTCCTTTCAGAATTCGATCTGATACGGAAAGCCGAACGCCTGTATTTTTTCTTTTTTCGGATTCAGCAGCGTGAACGGCAGCGCATGGTATACTGTTTTACCGTCTTTATCATACAATTTGCCTATACCATTGAATTTACCGTC
>CAMHUJ010000140.1 GCA_946188175.1 uncultured Ruminococcus sp. | reverse complement strand
GTCAGGCACAGCAGGGCGGTCAGGCACAGCAGGGCGGTCAGGCACAGCAGGGCGGCAATGTTGAGATTCCGGAAGAGGTCGCAAAGGAAGCACAGAGTGCTGCAAGAACCGCTGCTGCACAGGGCGCACCTCCGGCAGGCATCGCACAGGCTGCTGCAAATGCTGCGGCAACCACCTGTATCGACTTGGGCATCACAGATCCCAGTGTCGCTGCACAGGCTGCCGGTCAGGCTGCCGGTATGAACGGCGGCGATTCCTCCCTTGCCGCTTCTACGGCGGTTCAGGCTATTCTGAATGCAAACGGTCAGAGCGGTGCCACAAGCAGCAATGTCGCTGCCGATAAGATCGAGCCGATCCAGACCATACTGAACTGCAAGGGCGAATCCGATGTTGCAAAGTCGCAGGTCCTCCAGCTTCTCGGCAACGATACCAATCACAATATCAAGGTCATCTTCACGACCAGCGAGCGCTCGACGATCGGCGCCTGCGAGGCTGTTTCGGAAGCCAATATGGTCGGCAAGGTCGCAATCATCGGCTACAATGCCAATGAAACCGAGCAGACCTATCTTAAAAACGGTACCCTCTCCGGTCTGATCGTTCAGAACCCCTACAACATGGGTTACCTCGGCGTTTACTACTCCGGAAGACTCCTTTCCAACGATAATGTCGGCCGTACCATTGATACCGGCGCAGCATATGTCACACTGAACAACCTCAACGCGAATGATATCAAGCTGCTGCTGGATCCTGCCGGATTCACCAAAAAATAAGGGAGGAGAATACGAAAATGGCTAAACAGAATAATACAGAATTCCGCAGCTTCGGTTATATCGTCATTGCGATTGCGCTGGCGGTTATCATGACGCTGAACATGACCCTCCTTTACTTCAACTATGCAGCTGCGCACCGCACCTTCAAGAACACATCAAATGAGATGAACCTGATCAACTCCGCAAACAATATGCTCAGTCAGGCAAACACCGAACTGAGCGACATGATCGCCGGTATCGGCAGCACGAAGGGTCACATGACCGCAATTACGACCCTGCTTCCTGCCTGCCAGGCGAAAATGGATGCGTATGAAAAGATCGGTGCACACAATGAGCTTGCAATCAGACGTTTCCGTCATGCGCGTGCTTATCTGGATGCATATGCAGTCAAGATGAACGAGTATAACGATGAGCTGACCGCGATCCTCAAAACCGGTGACGACTCCAAGATCGAAGAGTTCCAGAACACTCTGAAGGACGTGTACGAGCAGGAGATCGCTCCGCTTCAGACGGCTGCCGCTGAGATGATGGTTTCCTCGATCACAATCGGTACCAATGACGCGAACAAGCGTACTGATGACGCAGCACGCAACATGTACCTGATCCTTGCCGTTCTGGCAGCGATCCTTATCATCGGTGAGATCGCTGTTTTCCTGGCAGCAAGATACAACAAGCGTGCAAGCGAGGAAATCAGCCGCAAGAGCGCACAGTTCGCAGATGCATCCTCGAAGCTCATGCGTTCCCGTGAGAAGATGGAAGACATCGCTGTTTCCAACATTCTGACCGGTCTGAAGAACCGCTACGCACTCGAGCAGGATATCGGCGAGCGCCTCTCCACCGAGCAGTTCAACATCGCGGTCTTCGACCTTGACAACTTCCGCAGTATCAACGATACCTACGGCTATGACTTCGGCGACGAATATCTGGCTCAGATGGCAGAGCGTCTCCGTGAGGAATTCGATCAGTTCGCGGATATCTACAACATTACCGGTAACGAGTTCTGCTTCGTCTTCAAGAGAACCGTCTCCGATACGCAGGTCATCCGCCTCGTCGAAAACATCGTCAATGTCATGACCAGCCCGTATACGATCCTGAACCTGACCGTTCAGCTGACCGTCTCCGGCAGCACCTACCACTACCTCGCAGGTGACTGTCTGAACGTCAACTCGCTGCTGGTGAAAATGGATAACGTCCTCCGTAACGCAAAGCGTGCAGGCGGCGGACAGATTTTCCAGGTTATGAACATCTGATTTTCAAAGCAAATATGTCCCTATTTCAGAGCTGCTGCATATATGTGCGGCAGCTCTTTTCTGACCTGTATGCAAGCGGAAATTGTACAATCTCGCAAAAATGCGAAGCATATACAGGCGTTTTGGCAGCAAATGTATAAAACCATAAAAAAGATATGGAAATCCTGTGAAGTTCTATTGACTTTTCATGAATTTTGTTGTATAATAATTCTATAAAAGAAAATACAGAAATTCAATACAATTCGGATAATTTATCCGGAATTATACGTACAACAGGCTACGTCGGAACAGCACTGTTTTTGTCTCAATGATTTGCAACAGGAGGAAAAAGGGCATGTCTGAATCAAGATTTATGAAAACGGTTCCGTTCGGCGGCTATGACCGCGCCGGTGTCGAAGCGAGATTTGAACAACTCAGCGCGCAGATTTTCAGTCTGCAAAATGAGCTTTCCGATACCAAAAAGCTGATCGGGACGCTGCAAAGCGGCGGCAGTGAATTTGAATCGCTGCAGCAGATGCTTGAGGAACAGCGCTCGAAAATGACAGATTTGCAGGCAAAAGAGGTCATGCTCTCCGAGAAGCTCCACTCAGCCGGTGCCGAGCTTTCACAGAAGGATCAGGAAATTGAAACGCTGAAAAACAAGATCATTTCTCTGCGTGACAAGCTGCATGAAAGAGACATGAAGCTCTCCGCCTATGAAGCAGATACCGACAAAAAGCCCGCACATGCCGCGATCGCCGAGGTCGAGGAGAAGGCGCGCAATATCATCCACGCTGCGGAAAAGGATGCAGGGCAGCTGGAGGAAAACAGCCGCAAGCTCGCCGAAAACATCGTCGAAGAGGCAAATAACAGCGCAAAGAAAATCATCTACGAAGCAGAGGTCCAGCGCGCGCAGATCATTGCGAATGCGCAGTCACAAAGCGCGGAAATCGAGGTTGCATCCGGCAATCTGCGCTCCATTCTGCTCTCGGATGTGGAAAGACTTTCCGCGCAGCTACAGGCATTGCAGAAAGCATTTGATCAGATGTACAGACAGAATATGCAGTCCGTGAGCGATACGGCGCAGATTCTCAACAGCACCGATCAGATTCTCCGGTCCGGCGGCACGCCTGTGTTCCGCGCACCGGAGGTAGTACAGCCGCAGCTGCCGCCGCCGCCGGAAATCAAGCCGGTGCCGCATGAAACGATTGAACTCCCCCCTGCCGACGCAGAGGAGATCTCACCGGAAGCAATGCGCAGTGCGGAGCTTGCAAAATTGCAGCAAATGGCAAATGCAATCGCAGGAATGGGATTTGAACCGCCGAAGCCGTCCAGACAGGCATCCGCTCCGGCTGAAAATGCCGTTACCAATCTCGCCGCCCTTGCAGCACAAGCCGATGCAATCGCAGACGGCAGGTCGTAATACAGAAGACATAACATGATTGATCATTTGAATTGAGGAGTAAGATAAGATGAATGAGATTATTATCGTAAAGCCTGAAAAATGTGTCGGCTGCAATGCCTGCATCCGCTCCTGTCCCGCACCGGAGGCGAATATCACGCAGAAAATCGGCAACGGCAAATACATTACCCGTGTCGATCCGGAGCGGTGTATTGCATGCGGCGAATGTATCCGTGCATGTAAGCACGGTGCAAGAGATTACATCGACGATACCGAGGATGCAATGAATGCGATTCACCGTGATCAGAAGCTGATCGTCATGGTCACGCCGGAAATCAAGGCATGCTACCCGACCAAATGGAAGGGCATCCTCGACTGGTTCCGCAGCAAGGGATGCAGCGTCTATGATGCATCGTTCGGCGCGGATATCTGCACATGGGCACATCTGCGTGCGCTGGAAAACGGTCAGCTCAACAATTTCATTACGCAGCCCTGCTCTGCGGTTGTCAAATACATCGAGCTCTATCAGCCGAAGCTGCTGACGAACCTTTCGCCGTTCCACTCCCCTGTTTCGTGCAGCGTGATCTATGTCAAGGAGTATCAGCGGCGTGACAATCCGATTGCCGTGCTGTCTGCATGTATCTCGAAGAAAACCGAATTTGCAGAGACCGGTCTGGTCGATTTCAGCATCACCTACCGTCGGCTCATGGAATACTTTGACCGCAACGATATCCGGATCGCATCGAATCCGGTCGAGGATTACTCCTATAAATTCGATGATATTCAGGGCGAGCTCGGCTCGATCTACTGCCGTCCGGGCGGTATGCGCGACAATCTGCTCGAGCATGCGCCGGATCTGAAAATCTCCGTTTCGGACGGTGTCCAGAAGGTCTACCGCGAGCTCGATATGTACGCAAAAATGCCGGAGCAGAAGCAGCCCCATATCTTTGACGTCCTCTCCTGCGAATACGGATGTAATATGGGTCCTGCCTCCGATTCCGACCAGAGCTGCTTTGAAGTCTTCCGCACGATGCATGATATCGAAGAAGAAGCGCGTGCACGCAGAAAGACGACCGGCGGCGTGTTCCGCAACAGTGAAGATAAGCTCTTCCGCCGCTTTGATGAGGAACTGAAAATCAGCGACTTCCTCCGCAGCTATAAGGCTACAAAGCCGAGTCTCGTGCCGAGCGACGCACAGCTCGAGCCGATCTACGCTTCCATGGACAAGAATACCGACAAGGAGCGCACCCTCGACTGCGCAGCCTGCGGTTATAAATCCTGCCGCGACATGGCAACGGCGATCTTCCGCGGATTGAATATGCCGGAAAACTGCATCCACCACGCAAAAACCGCTATGGAAAAGGGCGGCGGCGGCAATGCAGACTACCGTCAGTTCACAACTGAACTCCGCATCGCAGTATCGGAGATTCAGAATGATGTTGCAGAGATCAATAAGACTGCCGATTCGACCGGCGAGCGCACAAACATGGTCAATGAGCTGCTGCGCAATATCATCGTATTCTGCAACAATAACCCCGTCATGGACGAGGGCAGCGTCAAACAGCTGACCGGCATCCTCGAAACGACGATGTCCGCACTCGGCGCATTCAATAAGAATGTATTTGACACACAGGGCGCAACGCAGAAAATTTCTGCTGCAATCGAAAAGCTCTCGGGCTTCCTCAATCAGGACTCCGATTCGTGAAATTACATAAAAAGTACCGCGGAATCAAAGCATCTGCAATGATTCCGCGGTATTTTATTATTTGCAGAAATTGCGGTATTCCGAGGGGGTCATACCGGTCTGCTCCTTGAACTGACGCATCAGGTGGAATTCGCTGTGGTAGCCGCACTGCTCCGCAATCTGTCGGAGCGGCATGGACGAAGTGGAGAGCAGGCTCTTGGCGCGGTTCACTCTCGATTCCGAAATATCCGCCGTGATGCTCACGCCGAACAGCGATTTGTAGCTGTGCTGTAAAGACGATATGCTCATCGCATAGGATTCTGCAAGCTCCTGCACCGTTCCGATCAGCTCCGGCGCATGCTGAATCTGCCAGCGCATCGAAACAAGGCGGTCATATTTCGCGCTCGCCTTCATCGCGGTCGTCTGCGGCTTGGTATGCACATCGCGGCTCAGATGAAACAGCA
>CAMHUJ010000139.1 GCA_946188175.1 uncultured Ruminococcus sp. | reverse complement strand
ACGCATTGTCTGCTGAACCGGAAACCGGCGGCTGACAGCCTGCGGACAGTGCTGCGTAGTCAGCTTTGTAGTTCATGCGCCAGTTTTCGCCTGACAGGTCGATATCCGGAAAAAGCGTATGAAATTGCATGAGCCGGGAATATGCAGAATATGCCGGTTGCTGTATCTCGCGCTCCAGATCAACATAGAAGCGCGGCCAGTCATGCTTAAAGCCCATAAAAACAGGCGAGAATGTTTCGCTGACAAGCACCGGTTCTCCGTCCTGCATCCGATAATCGCGCACGAGGACCGCCGCGTAATGATAACTGATTTTCCGCCGGTCATAGAACGGTTCAAACGCAGAATCCAGAATGAGATAATTGCAGACACGGATGTCGGATTCCGGCGTACGCGGCGTCTCCTCCTGAATCGACCGGATGAACATATCACGGTCAGGAATATAGCGCGCCGGATACGGATCGGTCAGAAAACCGAACGCCGTCAGCGGAACGGTCAGCGATGCAAGCGCAATCCGCCAGATCACCGGCTTATGATACGCTGCAACGGCGGCAATCCGCGTCCTGACCGCGACCTCTCCGAATGCCAGCGGACAGGCAGCCTTCGGGTGCTCCGGCAGACTGCACCGCAGCAGCGCTTCGGCATAGCTTTTCTTCGCAGGTGCATCCATTTTGCGGATGACACGTTCATCGCAGGCAAGTTCGATATCCTTCGTCAGCAGATGCCAGCCGACCCAGACCAGCGGATCGAACCAGTAGTATGCGGCGATCATGAACCAGATCAGCTTGCGGATATGATCGAGCCGTTTCAGATGCGCATGCTCATGCAGCAGCACGGCGCTGCGGTCCTCCTCCGGCAGATTCTCCGGCAGATAGATGCGCGGCAGCAGAATCCCGAGGAGAAACGGCGTCTGGCAGGCTTTGCTTGTAAATACGCGCTTATCTGATGCATCCCGCACAGCGCCGCGAAGCCGCAGACGCAGCCGGAGCGTACTGCCGGCCGCATAGACCGCGAGGATAGCGATGCCGCAGAGCCAGATAATTGTTGCAATATACTGCACAACATACAGCGGCGTCACACTGTCGGAGCCGTCTGTTTCAAACTGCGTCAGAAGCGGATTGACGGCGCTGTCCATGACCGGAACACCGGTATCGACCTGCGGCTTCTGCGCATAGACAATCTGATACGGAACGGGTGTTGCGCTGGGCGTCAGCGTAAATCTGCTCGGGAACACTCCGGTCGGCAGCAGCAGTCCCAGCGCGGCAATGCTCCAGAGCGCGACATGCACCCTTTTCGGCACATGCTTCATCAGAATCCGCAGCAGAATGACCGTCAGGAAGAGCGGTACGGTTTTGAGCGTCTTGTTGACTGCATGGTTGAATACATAGGTCATATCCTCCAGAAAAGTATCCATATGCTCACCCCCCGATGCTGTCGATCACGGCACGGATTTCGTCGATCTCCGATTGTGAAAGCTGTTTTTTCTTCGTAAATGCTGCAAGAAACGCAGGCAGCGAGCCGCTGAAATTCTCCTCGACGAACTGCGTGCTCTGCATTGCGTCATACTCTGCGCGCGAGATCAGCGGCGTGACCGTACCGCCGTCATTGCGGAACAGACCGCGGCTGCACAGCTTTTTGAGCACGGTATAGGTCGTGGATTTTTTCCAGCCGAGCTGCTCCGCGCAGCGCGTCACGAGCGAACCGGACGACAGCGGCGCATTTTCCCAGATGATCTCCGCAAACTGCATCTCAACTGCCCCGAGCTTCAGATCAGACATCAGAATCCCCTCCTTCATTTCGGTCTATTGCCTGTAGACCCTCTATGACAAGTCTATCACAAATAGACCGGTTTGTCAAGCGTTTTTTCAAAATATTTCTGCGCAAGCCGCCGCATACCTGTTGACATCGGAAAAGCAGTCTGATATAATGTAAGCAGATGCGCGGTAATCTCCGCACTGAATCGTAAAAAAGGAGTGACGTCTCCATGCTGGAAAAACTGTTTCACCTGAAATCACGCGGCACAACCGTCAAAACGGAGCTTGCCGCCGGTCTGACCACCTTCATGACAATGGCATATATCCTTGCCGTCAATCCGAATGTCCTTTCCGAAGCAGGCATGGACAAAAGCGCCGTCCTGCTGGCAACCTGTCTTGCCTCCTTCCTCGGTACGCTCTGCATGGGTCTTCTGGCGAATCTGCCGTTTGCACTCTCGGCGGGCATGGGGCTCAATGCCTATTTCACCTATACGGTCGTGCTCGGCATGGGCGTCTCATGGCAGACGGCGCTGCTCGCGGTCTTTGTCGAGGGCATCATTTTCATCATACTTTCCGTGACAAAGGTGCGCGAGGCGATCTTCAACTGTATTCCCCTGCCGCTGAAGCATGCCGTCTCGGTCGGCATCGGACTGTTTATCTGCTTCATCGGCTTGCAGAATGCCGGTCTCTCGGTAGATTCCGCGACGCTGGTCAAGCTCGTGAACTTCCGCGAGAGCTTTTCGACCGGCGGTATTCAGGCACTGCTTGCGATGACCGGCGTGCTGCTGACCGCGATCCTCTATATCAAAAAAGTACCGGGCTCGATTCTGCTCGGCATCCTCGGAACATGGGTGCTCGGCATGCTCTGCCAGCTGACCGGCATCTATGTGCCCGATCCGGCGGCAGGCTTCTATTCGCTGTTCCCTGCATTTACAATGACCGATTTCTCCGCGCTCGGCAAGACCTTCGGACAGTGCTTCCGTTTTGATCTGCACGATACCGGCATCTTCAATTTTGCGGTGATCGTATTCGCATTTCTGTTCGTCGATCTGTTTGATACGCTCGGCACACTGATCGGCGTCAGCGCAAAGGCGAATATGCTCGACAAGGACGGCAAGCTCCCGGGCATCCGTCCGGCACTGCTCGCCGATGCGATTGCGACCTCCGCAGGCGCCGTACTCGGCACCTCGACCACCTCGACCTTTGTCGAATCCTCCGCAGGCGTCGCGGCAGGCGGCAGAACCGGTCTCACCGCGCTGACGACCGCCGTACTGTTCCTGCTCTCGGTCTTCCTCGCACCGATTTTCACGGCGATTCCGGCATTTGCGACCGCGCCCGCGCTGATTCTCGTCGGCTTCCTGATGTTCTCGAATATCACGAGCATCCGGTTCAACGACGACAACCTGTCAGAAACGATCCCGGCATATCTCTGCATCATTGCCATGCCGCTGTTTTACAGTGTCTCCGAGGGCATCACGCTCGGCGTGCTCTCCTATCTGGTTATCAATATCTGCACGGGCAAGGCGAAGAAAATCAGTCCGGTGATGTATGTGCTCGGCGTCCTGTTCATTCTCAAATACGTATTTCTGTAACACAGCAAAACAAAGCAGTTCCCTGCAAAAAACAGAGAGCTGCTTCGTTTTGTCATGAAAAAGAAGGATGAGACCCTCAGAACCAGAAATCGTTGATCAGACACCAGACAGAATCTGCCCAGAAGAACGAGCCGCACAGAAAGACAAATACGCCGATCACTGCCGCAGCCCGCAGCGGGATGAACCGTTTTTCCTTCACGATGCCGCTCCGCTTTTTGCAGACATGATACAGCAGCCGGTGCGTTCCGCAGACCACGGCTGCCATGCCGAGCAGAAACAGAATCAGTCCGATCAATCCGCCTGCAAACAGCGCCAGAATCAGAACGCCCGATCCGACAGCGCCCAGAATCGCGGAAAGTGCAATGCTGAAAGGCAGCGGTACCGCCGTAAAATATTTTTTCATCATAAGAATTCCTCCTTTGCGTTTCAGGATGCCTTCTGCATCCGGTTCATCTCCTGAACTCTGATATGATTATACCGCAAAAGCCACCGCAGCGGAAGATGCCGGATATCACATCCTGCATGACAAATGTCACATTCCGCCTGCGCAGGCTTTCGTTATTTCAAAATTTATAATTCATGCACAATTATTTTCAATTTGCTATTGATTTTTTTGCGATTATATTGTATAATATATGTAACCATACACAGTATCAGAGAGAAAGATGTATTGTTACTCCGAAAAAAGGGATTTGATCAGACGCTCCGCATGTACAGGCTTCATTTTGATGTACAGCACGAAACGCGCATATCGTCATGCGCCACGGAAATAAGGAGTTCATTATGAGTCAGAAAAATAATAACCGGAAAGGAGCGCCGGAGCGTATCATAGAGCAGATCATGCCGAAGCAGCGCGCACCGGTCTCACTGTTCTTCTTCCTGCTGCTGCTCTATGTGATTGCCAATACGCTGACAATGATCGCCGGTTCCAGAACCGACATGATTACGCTGCTTGGCGTCACCCTGCCGATCAACGCATTTGCCGGCGTCTTTTCCTCGCTCGCCAATATCTGTGTCATTCTGCTCGCGGTATTCTGCGGAAAGCTGGGCTTCTGGGTTACCGTACTGCTGCTGGGCGCACAGGTTCCGGTCTCGATCACGCGCGTTTTCATGGAGGGAAATGTGCGCAGTCTGCCCGGAATATTCTCCAATCTGCTTACGATCATCGCCGTGACGGCAATCTTCTTCAAGAACAAAAAGGCGGAGAAGATTCAGAAGCAAATGGCAGAGCATGCCGTGACCGATATGATGACCGGTATGCCGAATGTCTATGCGATCACCCAGCTGCTGAATGACCTGATCGCGCACGGCGAAACCTTCACGAATGTGACGATCAATCTCAACAGCTTCAAGAACCTCAATGACATGATGGGCATGGAGGTCGGCAATCTGATTCTGATTGAAGCAGGTATGCGCTGGAAGCAGATCGCGGATTCGGGCGAAACCGGCACACAGGATTTCATCGCGCATCTCAGCGGCGATGAATACGCGCTGATCATCCGCAATTACAGCTCCGCGGAGCAGGTGCTTGCGACAATCAAGCGCTACGAAGCCGCGCTCATCAACAAAATGATCATTGACGATCATGAATTCTATGTGACCGCCAGCTACGGCTATGCGGAATATCCGACCGATGCGAAAACGCTGAATACGGTCTGTTCCTATGCGTCAATGGCGATGCATGAGATCAAGCGCGCAAACAGCAGCCAGCATATCCTTCGCTTTACGCCCGAGCTCCTGAAAAGCGATAATTATCTTGAGACGGAAAAGGAGATTCGTGAGGCACTGAAAAACGATACCTTCTATTTCAATCTCCAGCCGCAGTTTGATATGAACCATAAGCTGCGCGGCTTTGAGGCGCTCGCACGCATGAAGAACGCAAGCGGGCAGAATGTCAGCCCCGGCGTGTTTATACCGGTCGCGGAGAGTGCCGGTCTCGTAGACCGCATCGACGGCGCCGTCTTCCGGAAAGCCGCATGCTTCTTCGGCAGACTGATTCAGGATTACGGCACAGAGACAACGCTCAGCGTCAATGTCTCCGTCCGGCATCTGCTGCGGGAGGGATTTCTCGATGAGGTACAGAGTATCCTCACGGAATCGGGCGTTCCGGCAAGGCAGATCGAAATCGAAATCACCGAGTCGATCATGATTGATTCGGAGGATAAGGCATTGCAGATCATCGGCGAGCTGAAAAAAATGGGCATCCAGCTTGCGAT
>CAMHUJ010000138.1 GCA_946188175.1 uncultured Ruminococcus sp. | reverse complement strand
CATTTCACGGTATTCTTCCAAAGTGCGTCCCCATGGAACAACGTCGTTTAATTCAAATGCCATTTTTTCTCCTTATTTTCCTTCGCGGATATATATTTAGTATAGCACACTTTGAAAGCGAAAGCAAGAGCCATGAGAAATGTATCCGGGAGCTGAATGCGTCTCCCGGTTTTTTATAATATGATCGTATCGTTTTGCCCTTGCATTCTGAGGTTTCCTATGCTATAATGAAGGAAAAACAATATAACTTCCGGTAGAGAGGGGGCTTCAGAATTGATTATTAAGAGATTACTTTCATTAGCGGCTTCAATGCTTTGCTGCGTAGGCACGTTTACAACATACGCAAACACAAGTGCAGCAACGCGTACAATGTGGACGGGCTGACTGTCTCCGGCAATGTATTCAGAGCCTGTGAGGATTATCAGATTGGAAGCCACTGTAAAAAATGCGGTATCATCCAATCAGGTTCTGCCGGGAGGCGACTGCAATGCTGACGGCAATTTCAATATCGCAGATGTCATTTTGCTTCGAAAATGGCTGCTTGCTGTTCAGGATGTGGAGTTGAAAGATTGGCGTTCCTGCGATTTAGACAGAAACGGTTAACTGAATGCGATGGACTTGTGCCTGATGAAGCGGGAATTACGTGCTTAAAAAATGAATATAACTATGAACTCTGTGGAGTCACAGTCAGGGAGGAGGAATGCACCATGCATAAACTGTTTCAATCAGCCGCTGCTGTTTTGATCTCATTTGTGCTTTTCGGCACTGTACCTACCGCATTCGCAGAAACAGTTAGGACGAACGATTCGACATATAGAGTCATCGGATATCTGCCGGATTGGTCATATCAATACTATACGAAAGTCGATTTTTCTGCACTGACACATCTTGATATTGCGTTCTGCAATCCTGATGAAAACAGCAATATTTCCTGCAATATCCCCGATGATACACTGCAAACGATCATCAATACCGCGCATCAGTACAATGTGAAAGTGATGCCTTCTGTTGCAACAACTGTCAGCACAGTTACTTTTGCTTCGCTGATCGACACGCCGGAGAAAATCACAAAGCTGAATGATAATCTCATCGCGTATTGTCAGAAATTCGGCTTTGATGGGATTGATCTGGATGTTGAACGCGGTTCAACGGATGCGGTCTGGAATTATTACGGCAACTGGGTTTCGGCGCTGCGGGTAGAATGCGATGCAAACGGTCTGGAGCTTTCGACTGCAACGGCTGAATGGACAGCAAAGAAAATTTCACCGGAAACCTTTGCTTGCTTTGATTTTGTCATGGTCATGGCGTATGCGGATGATTCCAGCACTGTTTCACATACGACGCTTGAATTCGGACAGCAGCAAATGAATTATATTGCGCAGGAGAAGCAGGTTCCGCCGGAGAAACTCGTGCTTGGCATTCCGTTTTACGGCAGGGGATATACCGCTGACGGTCAGCTTGACCGCAGCTATTTCAAAACCTTTGCGGAACTGATAGCCGCAGAGCCAGCAAACTATGACCGCGACGTGTACAACGGGGTTGCCTATAACGGCGCATCGACTGTTCGTGTCAAATGCAATTATGCGAAGCAATACGGCGGTGTGATGATCTGGCAACTTGCACAGGATGCCGCAGGCGAATACTCACTCCTTACGGTTATCAAGGACGAAATGCGGCCGAAACCGGGTGATATCAACGGAGACGGAATCTGTGATGCGGCGGATGCAGCGCTGCTGAAAGACTGGCTTCTTTGCAAAAGCGTAACCGAACCTGTCAAATTTACAGCAGGTGATATGGATGCAGACAGCATTCTCAACGCAAAGGATCTGACGCTGCTGTTGCGGTGTGCAGCGGCATAACAAAAATGGGGGAGCCGTTTGGCTCCCTTAAATCCCGTATCAATGCCTTATGCCTGTCTGCAAGCTTCAACTTCCTGCATTATCAGAAGTACAGAATGTTATTATGTGACAAAGTCACAGAAAAATGCCTTCCTTTCTGCTATAATGAAATCACAAAATAACAGAAAGGAAGTGCTCGATATGAGTATTCTGAAAGTCAATGCAAACAATTTCAATGAGGTCATCCATAGCGAAAAGCCCGTTCTGCTGGATTTTTACGCAGATTGGTGCGGACCGTGCCAGATGGTTTCTCCGGTGGTCGATGAGATCGCAAAGGAACATTCCGAATATCTGGTCGGTAAGATTAATGTCGATGAGCAAATGGAGCTTGCTGCAAAATTCGGTGTATCCAGTATTCCGCTGCTGGTTGTTATTAAGGACGGTAAAATCGTGAATCACGCGCTCGGCGCAAGACCGAAAGACGCCATTCTGTCCATGTTACAGGGTTAATTTCCGGAGTTTTTCTTTATCTATAATTCGGATGCCTTTGCGTGATACCTCGACCATCCCCTCGGATACGAAGTATTTAAGCATCCGCGAAACGACTTCACGCGCAGAGCCGATATATCGCGCAATCTGCTCATGTGTCAGTAAAATTTCATCTGAACCGGTACGGGCGGCTTCGTCGATCAGAAAGACGGCAAGCCGCCTGTCCATGCTCATGAATAAAATCTGCTGCATGACCCACATGACATCCGAAAAGCGGCTGACAGCGGTTTCAAGCGAAAAATCCGAATATCCTTGTACTTCTGTGAAAGTGCATTGTAAGCTGCTCCGCCTATGATGATACATTCACTGGCTTCTTCCGCATCGATCGTCACATCAAATGTGATGCTTTCCAGTACACAGGATGCAGAGAGCATACACATATCGCCTGGAAATAGGCGATAAAGCGTGATATCCTTGCCGTTTTCTGATAATATATATACACGCAGACAGCCTGACCGAACAAAGATCAAGCCGGAACATTCTCCTCCGCTGTGGATATTCTCACCAGCGGAAAACGATTTTGATACAGTGTTGCTGCAAAGAATATGTTGGTCTGCTTCTTCTATGTTATCCCAGAACGGGAGTGTATCGCTAAAAATTTCCTGCGTTAATTGCATGATAATCCCCCCTTTGCATCATCAGTATACCATAGATTTCTGTATTTTTCAATAGCAAGGACGCACTTCACGTTGAAATGCGTCCTTGATCTTATTTACATTCAGTGCAGATATACGGTGGCACAATACGATCATGCATAACCGATTCATACAGCCGCCAGCCACCAGCCAGATTATAACAGTCATAGCCGAATCCAGTCAGCAGACGGCAGGCTATATAGCTGCGCAGTCCGCTGTGACAGTGGACATATACAGGCTTGTCCTTCGGTATTTCGTTCAGATGGTCACGCAGTGTGTCAAGCGGAATAAGCCTGAATCCCTCAATCTTACCACGCTGAACTTCAGTCTGCGTCCGGACATCCAGCAGAGTAACACTTCCGTCGCGGGGCAGCGCATCCACATCATGCCAGAAATACTGTTTCATCTTTCCGCTGATAACATTTTCTGCGACGAATCCTGCCATATTGACCGGATCCTTAGCACTCCCGAACGGCGGCGCATAACATAACTCCAGTTCAGTCAGGTCTGTTACTTTAGCGCCGAACCGGATTGCTGTGGCCAGTACATCCATTCGCTTATCCACCCCGCCGTATCCGACAATTTGCGCACCGATAAGCCTGAGAGAAAGTTTATCCCAGAGAATCTTGACAGACATATTCTCAGCTCCCGGATAATAATTTGCATGAGAAGTCGAAAAGGTGTAGGTTTTGTCATATTCAATACCGGCAGCTTTGGCTCTCTGTTCATTCAGTCCGGTTGTTGCAATTGTCATATCAAACAGCTTCAGGATCGCTGAACCCTGAGTTCCCTTATATTCAGACGAAATACCGGCTATATTGTCAGCTGCGATGCGTCCTTGCTTGTTTGCAGGTCCTGCAAGCGGCACGAAAGATGGCATACCTGTTACATAATCAACGACTTCTACTGCATCTCCGACAGCGTATATATCCGGAGCATTCGTCTGCATTTGCTTGTTTACGATGATACTGCCGCGATGATTCAGTGCTAAACCGCATTCTTTCACAAATGCTGTTTCCGGACGAACTCCGACAGAAAGTATGACGAAATCTGCATCAATACTTCCGTTTTGCAGATGTACAGCATTTTCTGTAATTTTCGTCACTCCGTTATTAAGGTGCAAGGCAACTCCCTTTTCACGGATATACTGATGAACATCTGCTGCCATATCTGCATCGAGCGGAGCGATCAGATGATCGGCAAGCTCAACGATGGTCACATTCAACCCTGCTTTTACAAGATTTTCTGCCATTTCCGCGCCGATATATCCGCCGCCGACTACAACGGCATTCTTCGGTTTTTTTTCTTCTATAAAGGCTTTGATTTTAATTGTGTCAGGGATATTACGCAGTGTGAATACATGCGGCAGATCAATACCTTCAATCTCCAATCTGATTGTTTCTGCTCCCGGCGATAGAATAAGCTTATCGTATAGCAGATCGTAGGTTTTATCCACTTCCAGATCGTGAACCGTAACAACATGCGTCTCCGGATCGATTTTCACGGCTTCGTTTCTCACACGGACATCAATATTGAAGCGAGTCCGAAAAGTCTGCGGTGTTTGCAATGTCAGCATTCGCTTATCTTTGATTTCATCGCCGATATAGTAGGGGAGTCCGCAGTTTGCAAACGAAATGAAGTCACCGCGTTCCAGAATAATAATCTCATCCTTTTCCCGCAGTCTGCGAAGCCTTGCAGCGGCAGACGCTCCGCCTGCCACACCGCCGATGATAACTGTTCTCATGTTTTTTCCTCCTTGTGTTTTACTTTACAAATCAGCTGTGTCATTGTTCCCATAGGACAGTATACACACCATGAACGCGGTTTAAACAGGATCATGGTCAAAAATCCAAGAATGGTAGATGTGAGCATGACGCTGTAAAATCCAAATGCAAATTGCGCAACACCGTCTGAGAACAGTGTTCCGTGATAAGCCCAGTGCCAAGGTACTTTGAACGTCCATAAAAGCTTTACTGTATAATTAAGCGTCCGATCCCCGGCAAAAACCAGATAAGTATTCCATAACATCAGGAAAAACATTGCAAAAAAGAAAACCAGAAAGCAATACCGAAAAGCTTTCGATTTCATCCACTTTGGCATATCATGCTTACGGGAAAGACCGAACCTTCCGCCAACCAATGAAAAAAGCTGTCCTCTGCCACAGTATTTGTTGCAATAACCTTTGCTGCCATGAATGATCGAGATGATAAGCGGTAACGCAAAACATATCAGCCCCAGCCATGCAAAAAGTATATTGAAGAAGCTGAGTATCAGGTAGGTAAGCGAGAAAATCCAAAGATAGTCATACCATTTTTTCTTCATTTCTGCACCTCCTGAACCGTGATGACGCTGGCCGGGCATTCTTTCGCACATTTTCCGCATCCAACACAGTATTCCTCATTTACCACAGCGAAGATTCCGTTCGGAACAGATACTGCTGATTTCGGACAGACTTTGAAGCAGCAGCCGCAGGCAACGCAGTGATTTGAATCAATGATTGCTTTTCTTTTCATTAAGCATCCCTCCTGAAACATATTATACACGATGGGATG
>CAMHUJ010000137.1 GCA_946188175.1 uncultured Ruminococcus sp. | reverse complement strand
ATGGAAAGAAAATGGAATGATCTAACAAAGTCCACAGTATATGAAATAAGAATAACCGCCGATGTTTTTACACCGGCGGCTATTCTTATTTATGTAGACGAGGGATGTCATATTATGTACCTAACATTTATTTGCAAAGTTATCCGCCAAATTCTGATTGTGCGCCCAGCAAAATCAGCCTCCGGACAAACGATAAAGAAAAAAGGTCTAAAAAACATCAAATCTCTCAGAATGCTTACGGCGAACTTTAGATCAATGGAGGCGGGCACTGCCCGCCAAATTTCGATTTACATTAGAAAAATGTTAGAAAAATCGCCGCGGTACTTCTGACTGTATCAGAAATACCGCGGCGTTTCATTGTTTTATCAGGGCTTCATCCAAGCTGTATTGCAGATGCCGTTACTTTACAATATGTCTGCCCCAGCGGAGCCAGAGCTTGCGCAGCGGCTTTGCATTGACATACATCGCCTTTGCGAGATCGGTCGCCGTTTTGCAGATGACCTTTGCGTCAGCCTGTGCGATGCCGTTCTTGCTGAATACGGCTGCCTGCTGAATGTCGATCGCGCGGCGGATCTTGCCGGCGGGCAGCAGCTTGCACTGTGCCTCGGCGGTGTCTGAGAATTCATCGTGCGAGAGCTTTTCCTGTTCGATGCCCTGCATCCGCAGCAGCTGCACAATAAACGTATATGCCGCATGCGCCGCCGCATTCGGGTCGCTGCTTTCCATAGCGCGCTGCCGTTTGCCGGTAATCCAGCGGTGCAGCACATAATAGAGCAGCAGCACAGTCACGGCTGCCAGCACGATCAGGATAATCCTCCGCAGCTTTGCGAGCTGTTCGGGTGTCAGACCGCCCTTGCCGGGGCCGGCAGAGCCGCTCTGTGTGGTGGATTTTGCGGTAGTTGTGGTGGTCAGATCGCTGAGAACAGGCTGGGCTTTCGTTGTGGAAGTCGTCGTGGTCGTGACCGGAACCATAGTCGTTTCCGCGGCAGCATGTGCCGAGCGGTGCCATGTATCCATGACGGTTTCGGTAAACTCGTAGGGAATCCAGCCGTAGCCCTTGACATAGATTTCCGCCCATGCATGTGCCTGATAGTCCGGAATGTTGATCGAATAATCGTCGTCGGTTTTGTTGAGCACGAAATCATCGAGCGTGAGCACATAGCCCTGACAGTAGCGGGCAGGAATGCCGCACATCCGGCAGAGCAGCACAGCCGCGGAGGTGTAATGCGCACAGTAGCCCTTGTGGCTGTCGTTCAGGAAGTAATCGACGAAATCGCGGTCGGAGGGCTGCGTTCCGGGCTGCATGGTGTATTCTGCGCGCGCCCAGATATAATCGCGGATTGCATCGAGCCGGCGAATCAGCGGTGCTTTTTCGGGCAGCAGCGACGGGAGCGCCTGCTCCTTCAGCTGTTTCATAGCCTCGGTCTCCGGAACGCGGAGATACTCCTTCATGACGAAGTCCTCATATTCCGAGACAAGCTCGTTCTTCGAGGGCGCTTCATATGCCGTAAACCGGTTCCAGTCCGTTCTGGCATTGTTCATGATCCAGAAGCGGTATTCCTTTGTGCTGTTGAGCTCGGTTTCGATATCATAGCGGTATTTTGTGCCGATATCGTAGATGCTCTGATAGGGGAGATAGTTGCAGCGCTCGTCATTCAGTGCCGTGACATCGCAGTGGACGACGGGGAATTTGCCGTCGGCGGTGCGCAGCTCATCGACATGATCGGAATGGAAGATCGTCTGCGGCATGCGGTTTGCGGTGGTCAGACGGCGGAACAGCTTATGCTGCTCGCGGTAGTCCGCGGCAGGAATCGCCCAGCCGCGACCGGTGTATTCCGAACGCACAATGCCGCGCAGATAGTAGTCATCGGGCGCGGCGGCGGCACCGATATCGAGATGCAGCACAGGTCTGCCGTCGAAGTGCAGATCGCTCTTGCTCAGCAGATCGACCTCATCCGTAATGACATTGATGCCGAAGTCGCCGGGGATGCTTTCCAGCAGGCCCGTGACATCTTCGATCGTGAGATTGTGATAGAATTCGCGGATGTTGTTGCGCTTCTGGTCGAGGTCCGCAGTCCTTGCATAATTGGAGGATGCGCGGATCGCGGTGACAGTCAGTACCATGCAGATCAGGAGCATTGCCGCAGCAGCGGGTTCATGCGTTGCGAAGCGCTGCTCGTGTTCTGCGCCGAGAGACGGCAAGCGTACCGAGCCAGAAAATCGCCAGCAGGAAAACACAGATGCTGTAGGTCTCAATGCCGAAATAGAGTCCGCATTCCAGGAACGGGAATGTCACAAGAAACCTGATCCAGAAGCCGCTGCGGCTCGACTGCGGATGCGACAGCAGTACATCGGAGTATTCGAGCAGCGCAACCAGCGCAATGATGATCAGGATAAAGACCAGCTGTACGCACTGTCCCTCCGTCCAGCCCTCGACATCGACCTCGTTCGGCGGGAAGGAGATGCGCCAGAGGATTCGCTTGCGCATGATATGATAGATCGAGCCTGCACCTGCGACCGCCGGTTCGCGGAATCGCATCAGCAGCATGGGGATCGACGCAAATGCAGCGAGAATCGAACCGAAGCCGAGCTTCGGGGAGATCATCCGCAGTCCGCGCATAATCAGCGTCAGGACGACGATGAACAGGAACAGCGGTTTGAGCTGCACCGGAAATTGGAAGAAGCCCTGCAGTACGCCGATTGTACCGATGCTGCCGCACATGGTGATCAGCACACGTACCAGCATCTCCGGGAACTGCTGCTTGCGGCGCACTGACATCGTCATGCCGTCATGCACCAGAAACTGATCCTTCGGCGGCTTGACGCGCGGCGGATGCGGAAGCTGTTTTGTCTGTTTCACGGCTCTGCACCCCCTTCCACGAGTTCTTCGCGGTCGAAGTCCGGCTCGTCTCCCTCGCGCACCGGCTCATAGACCGGATGCACCGGCTCCTGAATCAGAACAGGAATCCAGCGGAGAAGACTGCCGGAATCGGCAGAGGAATCCGGCTCCTGCGGCGAAAGTACGGCAAAGACCGTAAACCGCTCCGGATTCGGCAGGGAAAGCAGCAGCTCGGTCAGCTTGTCATCGAGCCGCGGCGTAAAGATCAGAATTCGCTCATAGGTATGCGATTCTGCGAGAAAATCATGGATTGCCTGCAAAAACGCGGGACGCTCCTCCGGCATGACCGGCTTCTGCCTGATCATATGCCGGATCCACTGCGCCGCATCGGGCAGCGCTGTGAACATTTCCGAGGTTTGCAGACCGTGCACCGGATGATAGGAGGTCATGGCGAAGTGATTGTTCTGTTCACTGAGCTGCGCGGCAGCCGCCGATACAGCAGAGAACATTGCGTCAATGCGCAGCGCCGAATCCGGTCTCCGGCTGACATGACGGCAGTCCGTCAGCAGCAGGCAGCCTGCGGAAAGCGGCAGACTGTATTCCTTGACCATGAGCGTATCGAGCTTAGAGCTGAGCTTCCAGTGAATGCGCGAGACGAGATCGCCCTCGCGGTAAGTATGCAGGTCGAAAATCTCGGAGGGATCGTCGCCTGCTTTTGTTTTGGAATATTCTGTGGAATCCGCGTCCGGCTGCGGGACCGGCGGCCATTCCTCCGGCAGCAGTGCAGCGGGTACTGGCATAATCACGATTGAATCTTGCAGCGGGAGCTTGATCGTGCGGTGAAAGAGCTTGAGCGGATCGTAGATCACGAACTTTTTGACCTGAATCTGCATGACGCCGCAGGTGACGGCATGGAACGCAAGCCGCAGCCGTTGCGTATTGTGCGGCAGAACGGGCATTTCCAGCGTCATCTCGGTCGGCTTTCCGGTCAGGCTGTTGCGGTATTCGACGGTCACCTGTGCATGGGGTGTCGAGAGAAAGCTGCTGTTCCGGACCTGCACGGACCATTGATAAATCTGCCCCTTCAGGATCGGACCCTTGCTGTGAAAGAGCGAGATTTTCACGGCACTGCGCAGCCGCAGCAGCATCAGCCAGAGAATCACCGGAAAGAGCAGTACAAAAATCAGCAGCTCAAAGGACAGATTCCCGCGGTACAGCACAAAAAACAGCACCAGCACCACGATCAGCGCCGCATAGAGCAGCTTGGCGCGAATCATTCCTGATACCTTCTCAGGCGCGGAATGGCGACATTGCCGAGGATTTCCTCGAGCACCTGCTCCGCCGTGACATTTTCGGTTCTGGCACGCGCACTGAGCAGAATACGGTGCGCGAAGGTGTCGGATGCGATCACGCGGATATCATCGGGCGTGACATAGTCTCTGCCGCGGACGAGCGCCGTAGCACGGGCAGCCGAACAGAGTGCCAGCGAGCCGCGCGGGCTGACGCCGAGCTTGACCATGGGGTGATTGCGCGTTGCGGCAGATATCTCCGCGATATAGCGCAGGATCGCCGTATCGACATAGACCTGTGCGGCGCTTTCCTGCATGATTTGCAGCTCATGGCGGGCGAGAACGGGCTCGAGCTTGTCCAGCGGATTCTCATTGCTGCGCGCCTGCATGATCTGCACCTCGCTGTCGAGGTCCGGATAGCCCATGTGCAGGCAGAGCATGAAGCGGTCGAGCTGCGATTCCGGCAGCATCTGTGTGCCGACGGAGCCGGTCGGGTTCTGTGTTGCAAGGACGCAGTATGGCTCAGGCAGGCGGTAGGTCGTGCCGTCAACGGTCACGGCAGTCTCCTCCATGAGCTGCAAAAGCGCAGACTGCGTTTTCGGGGATGTACGGTTGATTTCGTCGGCGAGCAGCAGATTGCAGAATGCTGCGCCCTTCTGAAACTCCATTTTGCCGGAATCCTTGCGGTAGACCGAGAAGCCGGTGACATCGCTCGGCAGAACATCCGGCGTGAACTGGATGCGGTGATAATCAAGATCGAGTGTTTTTGCGAAAGCGAGCGCAAGGGTCGTCTTGCCGACGCCGGGCATGTCTTCGAGCAGGACATGTCCCTTTGCGAGCATGGCAAGAAAAACCTTGAGAATAATCATATCCTTTCCGACAACGACGCTCTGTACCGAATGCAGGATTTCATGTGCAAGGGCAGAGGCTTCTTTGGCGGTGAATACAGTACGTTGTTCCATGTATGAAACTCCTTTTCTGATCCGGCAGCACGGGCATGCCGCCGATTTCTTCTGTTCGGGCACTTTATCATTATAACATATTTCATAATGATTTGCAACCGTTTTTGCCTGCCGGAAACATGATATTTCTATGAAGTTCCCGTCATCTGTCCGGACGCAGCGCTGCTTTTCTCATTTTTTGGAATATGATTCCAGATTGCCGAACAGTCGTTCTCTCCTTTTCAGATCATCCGCCGCAGGCGGATTCCGCAATTTCTCATTCCTGTGCATTATTCTTCTGTTACTGTAATACCATTCTAATAATTTCTTTGAAAAATCAGAAAAATATGATAGAATATAGAAAACGACCCCGTTTTTACGGGGGATGATACGTATTCTATCAGTAATATGGGGGTGATAACATGGAATCTGATGCCAGAGAGCTCATATCCCGTGTCTATCAGGCCAAAACAGATAACCAGACAGCCGACCGTCTGATTGCGGATTATATGCCGTACATCCGGT
>CAMHUJ010000136.1 GCA_946188175.1 uncultured Ruminococcus sp. | reverse complement strand
GAGAAGCCGGAAGCCTGCAAAAAAGGAGGATGTCACCATGCATGAATATAATGTAAAAAGAAGCGTGAAAATCGTCATCGCTGCGATACTATTGGTATGTCTGATTCCTGTGATCGGAATGGAAAACATGATAGATATGCCGCTCATTTTTCTGCTGGTGTTCACCGTCGGATTCGGTGCGGCAGCGTCCGGACATCTTGTCTCGCTGCTCGTTTATCTGTTCACCGGCAAGGACCTGCGGCGGCTGATCAAGCCGGTTTGTTCGGGGCTTCTGCTGCTCGGCTCACTGCTCTGGGCATTGCATGAATCGCACCATTTTATGGGAAAACTGGGTGCCGGAATCATCGAGGCTCTCTTCTCGGTTCCGTTCGGTACCGTGTTCCTGTTTCAGCTGATATGTTCTGTTGTGCACGCTGTCAAATCGCGCCGCAACCGTCAGAACCCGCCTGTATAGATGCGGACAGTGCATCCTGTATTTCAAAACAGGCTGTTTTCTGCCGCTCCCATTGTAATTTTTGCCGCAATATGGTATAATACACATGATAAATCATTTGGATAAGCCGATAAAGACAAGGCAACGGAAAATACAATGAGAAGGGAACGCTGAAACTGCATGGAGGAGAAACTTATATCCGCAATTATCACAACACATAACAGGCCGCCCGAACAGGTGCTTCGGGCGGTCCGAAGTGTTTTGCGGCAGACTTATCCGCATACCGAGCTCATTGTTGTCGATGACAGCAGCGCCGATTATCCGCTCAGAAATGCCGTTGAACAGGCGGTGCGTCAGGCTTCCGGCAGCATCCGCTACATCCGGCATCCGGATTCACGCGGCAGCTGCGCCGCACGCAATACCGGCCTCTCCCATGCAAACGGATATTATGCAGCGTTTCTCGACGACGACGACGAATGGCTCCCCGAAAAGCTCGCAGAACAGATCAAAGGCTTCTCCGGCAGCCGGACTGCGCTGGTCTACTGTCAGCAGTGCATGATCGACCACATCCGGAAACTGACTTATATCGCTCCGCCGCAAATGCTGCGCGGTGCGGTCTTCCATTCGCTGCTGAAAACCAATTTTATCGGCAGCACATCCAATCCGCTGATCAAAAAGGAATGCCTCGAACAAATCGGCGGGTTTGATACGAAAATGCAGTCCATGCAGGATTATGACGTCTGGCTCAGACTCGCCGCACGGTATCCCGTAAACTATGTCAGAAAGCCGCTTCTCAAATACTATATCCACGAAAATACGCGCATTTCATCAGATACAGACAAAAAGCTCTCCGGCTTGCTTCGCCTGAACGCAAAGTACAGCAAATACATCCGGCAGGACAGTGACACCTGGTATCTGCGGCATATCGTCCTGACACCTCTGCTCTCCCGCATGGAATCCAGACGCTGCGCGCTTGCAATGTGGCTGCAATGCGTCCGGAAATGCCCTTGCAGAATCGTCGATCATACGAAGTTTCTGCTTGTGATTCTGGCAGGCTGCGACTCGCTCCCCTACCGGTTCTATGAAAAAATGAAATTTTCGCGCATCGCAAAGCAGCGCGTATCACACAGCATTTCCGGAGGAAAAGCATGAAGACTGACAATACAGCGCCGCGGGTCAGCGTCGTCATTCCGGTATACAATGTTGCAGAATATCTGCGTGCATGCGTGGATTCCGTTCTGCATCAAAGCTGTCCGCCGGCGGAGATCATTCTGGTCGATGACGGCTCGGACGATGAAAGCGGTGCAATCTGCGACGCATATGCAGCAGCAGACCGCCGCGTCATAGTGATTCATCAGGCGAATCACGGGCTCGGACATGCCCGCAATACCGGTATGCACGCGGCATCCGGAACCTATCTCATCTTCCTCGACAGCGATGACTACTGGCGTCCCGATACGCTGCAAACGCTGCTGCATGAAGCGGAACAGCACCGCTTGCAGGCGGTCGTCTTTTCGGCGGAAGCCTTCTGCGACGGCGTACAGCATGCAGGCGGCCCGGATTACCGGCACACTGCGCAGAATCATATCGTAAAATCCGGCGCGGACAGCCTTGCATGTGCATTCGCGCACGGTGAATATTATGCACAGGCATGCATGCGCATGTACCGGCTGGATTACCTCAGACAGCACGGCTTCCGGTTCGATGAGGGCATCATCCACGAGGACGAGAGCTTTTCATTTCTCGCGTATCTGAAGGCAGAACGGGTCATGTGTCTCGGGGAGCAGTTTTATATGCGGCGCTACCGGCAGGGCTCGATCATGATGCAGCCCGACCCGTTCCGCTCGGCACACGGCTATCGCGTCGCTGCCGGTTCGCTGCTGCGGTATCTGAAAGCGCATCCGGCGGACAAGCAGGAGAAAAAACTGTTCTTTCTGCAAATCCGGTTCTGCATGCAGGGCATCTACCGGCAATACCGCGCCGCGCGGCAGGATAAGCAGAAAATCATCGCAGATACGAAAGATACAATCAGGCGGGCGTATTGCTCCGGGGTGTTCCCGGTGCATTACCGGCTGCTTGCACTGCACTTCCGGTTCGGGTATCTTTACTGGCGCCTGCGCTGTGTATCTGCAAAAATAAGATCAAAACGGAAAAGGAAAAAGAATGCATAAGAATGTTCCAAACCGGAAAGAGGCGTGCCGATGAGCAGCACAAACAGCAGCTCCAGAATCCGGAATACCAAGCGGATTATGTCCAGCGGTATGATCTATTTCATCATCAAAACGATCTTTCCGTTCATCAACAGAACTGTTATTATCTATACGCTCGGTTCGGAGTTTACGGGGCTCTCCGGACTGTTCAGCTCCGTTTTGCAGGTGCTGAATCTTGCGGAATTCGGAATGAGTCTGGCGGTTGTATATTCGCTGTATGAACCGCTGGCAAGGGATGATACACAGGCGATCAATCAGATCATGGCATGGATGCGGAAGGTCTATCATCTCGTCGGCGGCGCCGTTTTCTGCGGCGGTCTGATTGCCGCGCCGTTTCTGCCGCGTCTCATTCGCGGACGCTGTCCGGACGGCATCAACATCTATATTCTGTTTTTCATCTTTCTCTTTGACTCCGGCATCAGCTACTTCCTGTTCTCCTACAAAGAGGTGCTGCTGATCGCCGATCAGCGAAGGGATATTCTCAGCAAAATCAGCTCCGTTGTCAAAATCGCGGTCAATCTGCTGCAATTCACTGCACTCCTGTTTTTCCGGAATTACTATCTGTATGCGGTCATTCTGATCTGCGGAACGGTGGGCTCGAATCTCCTCGTGAACCGTGCCGTCACAAAGCGATATCCCTATCTGGACAGCGGTGCATCCCGTGCTGCGGTTCCGGCGTCCATGAAAAAGGAGCTCATCGGACTGATGATCAACCGCCTGTCCAATGTCAGCCGGAATGCCTTTGACAATCTCATCATCACCGCAACACTCGGGCTGACTGCAACGGCAGTCTACGGCAATTATTATCTGATCTATACCGCCGTTTTCAGTGTCACTTCCGTATTCAGCGACTCCATGCAGGCGAGCGTCGGCAACAGCATCTCCGTCCGGAGCGAGGCGAAGAATTTTGAGAATCTGCTTGATTTTTCTATGCTGTATGCATGGATCACGGGTTGGTGTGCGACCGCTATGGCTTGTCTCTATCAGCCGTTCATGAAGCTCTGGGTCGGCGAAAAGCTGATGCTCTCCGAAGGCAATATGCTGCTCTTTGCCGTCTACTTCTATCTCATCAGCATGAACCATATCCGCAATCAGTATATCCTCGGCAATGCGCTCTGGTGGGACCTGAAATGGATCTATCTGCTTGAGGCTGCCGCGAATCTCGTGCTGAATCTCGTGCTCGGGCACTTTTGGGGCGTCACCGGCGTGCTGCTGGCTACAATCCTGACGATTTTCTTCTGCAATTATCTCATGTGCAATGCGGTGCTGTTCCGGCGCTATTTCAAGCACGCTTCTATCGGCTTATTCTACCGGCAGCAGTTTTATTATCTGCTCTGTGCTGCCGTTGTCTGCGGCGGTGTCTATCTGATCTGCCGCATGACCGGCAGTATCTTCCTCAGAGCCGGCATCTGCATCGTTCTGCCGAATCTCCTGTACTTCCTCCTCTTTCTCCCGTGCAGCAGGCGGCAGAGCTGTACCGCGATCATCAAGCGCCTGATGCACCTGAAATCAGCCGGATGATCCGGCTTGCAGTCGTACAGCAGATCGCTGCGCAGAGCTGCGGCAATCCATGCAAAAGAATCCTGCTCGTTCCATGCAGAAAATCCAAAGAACAAAACAGCGTCCCGTTACGGCAGGACGCTGTTTTTCTGATATCAGTTTATTGTTGTTTCAGGAAACGGAATTCGTTTATCAGTTTCTTTCCGCTGATAAACGGTGCTTTCATCAGCCGGTATGCCCATGCCGCCGGAATCAGCAGATCGCTCTTTGCTACCCACGGCACGCTCGTTTTCAGGCTCTCATACGGCGGGAAGAAACGGTACAGTACATAGCGCAGCTTGGAGCCGCTGCCGTGCGCACGGAAACGGTTTTCCAATCCGGTCTCCCGATTGCCGTAGGTGCCCGAGAAGATATGATAATTCAGCAGATGCTTCTCTTCCTCTGTCAGCTTTTTCCGCGCAAACAGCTTCATCGAAAGCACCCGGTTATTCTGTTCGTATTCCGCAATGCCCAGCTTTTCACACTCGGCGTGAATATAATCCCAGTCCAGCGTATCGCTGAATTTCCGCAGGAAAATATATGTATCCAGCAGCGAACGGACACCCGTTCCGCTGAGCTTGAAATGCTTGTATTCATGCGCCAGCATGAACAGATAGAAGTCCTCGGCGGTGAAATGATACCCGTATGCATTCTGCGCGTCTTTCAGCAGTCTGTCCCTGACACCGCAGTAGTAATCTGCCATTGCGCCGACCTGATACTTCATAAAAAGCTCGCCGTGCATCTCGTAATTGTAGACCGGCTCCTTCTGATATTCGTCTACGACCTCGCGCGCCGCTTTCAGTTCAAAGCCGAATTCCGACATGATCTGCTGCACATCGCTGCGGCGGCTGAAATCATACAGGATATCATTATCCGACATCTGCCGCATGCCGAGCTTCGGATACCAGTCTTTCAGAATCGCGCCCTTCAGCGGCATATACCAGATCTGCGCCTGCTCCAGCCGCGCAAATATCTTCCCGCGCTCTGCATCCAGCAGGATGTTTTTGCGAATCGCCTTCTCCTTCGCCTGCGTAAACTGCGGATCGTGTATGCCTGCCGATTCCAGTGCGTATGCCGCGCAGGCGGTCAGAATATGCGCCTGACACACCTCAAAAAGCTGCCAGAGGTCATAGCCTTGCAGCTTCTCCGCATCGGGAACCGTGCCGTTGACCGCACACGCCGCAAGATAGATCATCACAATCGCATTTCTGCGGTATTCACGCTTTTCCATGTTTTTTCGATCACTCCGATTTCGGTTTATTCAAGGATCCTGCCGCAGACTGCCGGTGCTGCCGGACGCTGCACTGCTTCCGTAAGACGGATTCCAATGTCTATTATACCAGATTCCGCGCAGATTATCAAGGACTGATCGGATTTTCCGGCAGACGAACAAAGGCTGCACAGCCGTTTCCGACCGTG
>CAMHUJ010000135.1 GCA_946188175.1 uncultured Ruminococcus sp. | reverse complement strand
GCGTCATGTGGGCATTCAAGCAGTGCTATGACAAGGGTCTGATCTACCGCGACTACCGCGTTACGCCCTACTGCACCCACTGCGAGACCTCGCTTTCCATTTCCGATACCCGTGAATCCGATTCCACCCGTCCGCGTCAGGACCGCTGGATCATTACGAAATTCCGCACCGAAGAGGTGATCGACGGCAAGCCGGTGTTCTTCCTTGCATGGACGACCACGCCGTGGACGCTGCCCTCGAACCTCTGCCTTGCAGTCGGTGAAGCGCTCGATTATTCCTTTGTCGATGTCGGCGAGGAAATCTTCATCGCCTGCACGAACGTGCTTCCGAAATATGAAAAAATCTTCGGCAAGAAGCCGGTCATTCTGAAATCCTGCAAGGGCGCAGAGCTCGTCGGCAGAACCTATGAGCCGCTGTTCCCGTATTTTGCACAGCTCAAAGAGCAGGGCGCATTCAGAGTTGTCACGGCGGATTATGTCGGCTCCGATGAGGGTGTCGGTATCGTTCATACTGCACCGGCATTCGGTGAGGACGACTACTGGACCTGCAAGAACAACAATATCCCGCTGGTCAATCCGGTCGATGCAAAGGGCAGATTCACCGAGGAGATCACCGACTTCTACGAGAAGGACAGCGAGAAGAACGTCATCGAGATGAATCCGACCGTTATCCGCTTCCTCTATGATGCAGGCAAGGCTGTCGCAGACGGCACGATCGAGCATAACTATCCGCACTGCTGGCGCTGCAAGCGTCCGCTGATCTACAAGGCAATGGATGCATGGTATTTCAATGTCGGCAAGATCAAGGATAAGCTCATCGCCTACAATGAGGATATCAACTGGGTTCCGGAGACCGTCAAGCACGGCAGATTCGGCAAGTGGCTTGAGAATGCCCGTGACTGGAATATTTCCAGAAACCGTTACTGGTCCACCCCGATCCCGATCTGGGAGTGCGATACCTGCGGCGACAGAACCGTCCTCGGCAGCATTGACGAGATCGAGCAGGCAAGCGGCGTCCGCCTCGAAAACCTGCACCGCCAGTATATGGACAAGGTCACCTTCAAGTGCACCTGCCCGGGCTGCACCGGTACGAAGGTGCGTGTGCCGGAGGTTCTGGACTGCTGGTTTGAGAGCGGCTCGGTGCCGTTCGCACAGAAGCACTATCCGTTCGAGAACAAGGAATGGTTCGATTCCCACTTCCCGAGCGATTTCATCGTCGAGTACACCGGTCAGATCCGCTGCTGGTTCTATTATCTGCATGTTCTCTCCGTTGCGCTGTTTGACAAGCCCTGCTTCTCGAACTGCGTCGTACACGGCACCATTCTCGCAAAGGACGGCAAGAAGCTCTCCAAGTCCTCGAAGAACTATACCGACCCGATGCTGCTGATGAAGCAGTACGGCACGGATGCATTCAGACTGTATCTCTATCAGACGAATGCCATGCTGATCGGCGATCTGCTCTTTGATGACAACGGCATTCAGGATGCATATCAGCAGATCATTCTGCCCTACTGGAATGCCTGCAACTTCTTCATTTCCTATGCAAATATCGACGATTTCAAGCCGGAGACGCTGACGCCGCCAAAGAGTGACAATCAGCTTGACCGCTGGATGCTCGCAAAGCTCTATGAGGTTACGGAAACGATCCGGACGAATATGGATGCATATTTCGTCAACAAGTATGTTGACAGCCTGATCGAGCTGGTAGACGGTCTGACCAACTGGTTCATCCGCCGCTCCAGACGCCGCTTCTGGGATAAGGGCATGTCCGGGGACAAGCGCAATGCATATGAGACGCTGTACTATGTCCTCGTGAATACGACGAAGCTCTTTGCACCGGTCGCACCGATCATCTCCGAGAAGATCTATCAGACGCTGACCGGCGGCTTCTCCGTGCATCTTGACAGCTTCCCGGAGATTCCGGAGAGCTTCCGCGACGATGCGCTGCTTGAGCAGGTCAAGCTGGTTCGCAGCGTGATCTATCTGGCACGTTCGATCCGCAGCAAGAACAATGTCAAGAACCGTCAGCCGCTGACGAAGCTCGGCGTTGCGATCTCCGATCCGGCAGGCGTACCTGTCATTGAGGCATTCCGCGATATCATCGCAGAGGAGCTGAATGTCAAGCAGGTTGAGGTACTCGAGAGCGTGGATACCGTTGCAGAGGTCAAGTATGCACCGAACTTCAGCGAGATCCGTGACCGCTATCCGCAGCGTGTGCCGGAGATCATCAAGGCGATCAAGAGCAACAAGTTTGCGCTGACTGCACAGGGTGCAGAGCTCGAAATCAACGGCGCAAAGGAAGTCTTCGATGCCGAGATCATCCTCGTGACCTACAATGCAAAGGCAGGTCAGCATGTTGCCAGCGAAAAGGGCATCGTTGTCGCGCTTGATCTGACGATCACCGACGAGCTGCGCGATGAGGGCTTTGCACGCGATATCGTGAGAAGCATTCAGGATGCGCGCCGCAAGATGAACTGCGCGATCACCGACCGCATCACGCTGTCGGTTTCGGGCGAATATCCGCAGGCATGGACAGAGTATATCTGCAATGAGACCCTGAGCAGCATCGGTGAGATCGCTGCACCGGATACCGAATATGACATCGACTATGAGGACGGCAGAAAAGCACATATCAGCTTGAAGAAATAAGGAATTGCCGGAGGGATGCTGTCCCTCCGGATTCCCGCATATATCCATATTGAAAGGATAAGTTCGATGAGCAAAGAATTACCAAAAACATATAACCCTGCGGAGGTCGAAAAGCGTACCTACGAAGCATGGGAATCAAACGGCTGCTTCCGCGGCATCATTGATCCGAAAAAGAAGCCCTATTCCATTTCCATGCCGCCTCCGAATGTCACCGGTCAGCTCCATATGGGTCATGCCGTTGACAATACCATGCAGGATATCCTGATCCGCTTCAAGAGAATGCAGGGCTATGCAGCACTCTGGATTCCGGGTACCGACCATGCCGCAATCGCAACCGAGGCGAAGATCGTCGAGGCGATGCGTCAGGAGGGACTGACGAAAGCCGATCTCGGCAGAGATCAGTTCATGGAGCGCGCATGGGCATGGAAGGAGAAATTCGGCAACCGCATCGTCCAGCAGCTCCGTACCCTCGGCAGCTCCTGCGACTGGGAGCGCGAGCACTTCACCATGGATGAGCAGTGCTCCAAGGCGGTTCTGGAGGTCTTCATCAACCTCTATAACCAGAAGCTGATCTACCGCGGCAACCGTATGGTCAACTGGTGCCCGAAATGTGACACCTCGATTTCCGATGCAGAGGTCGAATATGAGGAGAAGAACGGCCATTTCTGGCATATTCTCTATAAGGTCAAGGAGACCGGCGAATTCCTCGAAATCGCAACAACCCGTCCGGAGACCATGCTCGGCGATACCGCTGTTGCAATCAACGAGGCGGACCCGCGCTATAAGCATCTGCACGGCTGCCATGTCATCCTGCCGCTGCTCAATAAGGAAATCCCGATCGTCTGCGATGAGCATGCAGATATGGAAAAGGGTACCGGTGTCGTGAAGATCACGCCGGCACATGACCCCAACGACTTTGAGGTCGGCGGACGCCACAATCTGCCGATGGTCCGCTGCTTTACCTATGACGGTCATATGACCGGCAAGGCGGATGTCGCGGAGTATAATGCACTGAAAGAGAGCAACCGTCTGACCGAGGGTGAGCCGGAGGTTCTGGACTGCGGCAAGTACGCAGGCATGACGACCGATGAAGCCCGCAAGGCGATTGTTGCCGATCTGGAAGCACTCGGTCAGCTGAAAGAGATCGAGGATCTGAAGCATGATGTCGGCACCTGCTACCGCTGCCACTCGACCATCGAGCCGATGATCTCGAAGCAGTGGTTTGTCCGCATGAAGTCGCTGGCAGAGCCGGCAGTCAAGGCTGCCGAGGACGGCGAGATCCAGTTCGTGCCGGAGCGCTTCACCAAGAGCTACCTCAACTGGATGAAGAATACCCGCGACTGGTGTATTTCCCGTCAGCTCTGGTGGGGTCACCGCATTCCTGCATGGTACTGCGACGACTGCGGCGAGACCAATGTCGCAAAGACTGCACCGTGCAAGTGCGCAAAATGCGGCAGCACGAATCTGACGCAGGACCCCGATACGCTGGATACATGGTTCTCCTCGGCACTCTGGCCGTTCTCCATTCTCGGCTGGCCGGATACCGAAAATCCGGATTACAAATTCTTCTATCCGACGAGCACGCTTGTCACGGGCTATGATATCATCGGCTTCTGGGTCAGCAGAATGATCTTCTCCGGACTTGCATACACCGGAAAGGCACCGTTCTCGAAGGTTGTTATTCACGGTATTGTCCGCGATGCGCAGGGCAGAAAGATGTCAAAATCCCTCGGCAACGGCATTGATCCGCTCGAGGTCATTGAGCAGTACGGCGCCGATGCACTGCGCTTCATGCTCGTGCAGGGCAGCTCGCCCGGAAACGATATGCGCTACAGTGAGGAGAAAATCCTTGCAATGCGCAACTTCACGAACAAAATCTGGAATGCATCGCGCTTCCTGCTGATGAATATGTCGATTGACGAGATTCGTCTGCCGGAGGAGCTTGCACTTGAGGATAAGTGGATTCTTTCCCGCCTGAACAGCGTCATCCGCGAGGTGACCTACAATCTCGAGCACTTTGAAATGGGTGTTGCCGCGCAGAAGATTTATGACTTCATCTGGAGCAGCTTCTGCGACTGGTATATCGAGCTTGCGAAAAACCGCTTCAACGGCGACGATGCGGAGAAGAAGCAGAATGTCGAGAACGTGCTTGCTTATGTGCTGCGCGATATCTTAAAGCTGCTGCATCCGTTCATGCCTTTCATCACCGAGGAAATCTATCAGGCACTGCCGCATGACAAGGGCTTCCTGATGCTGCAAAGCTGGCCGGAGGTTCGTCCGGAGCTGAGCTTCCCCGAGGATGAGGCGCGTATGGAGAAGATCATGGAGGCTGTCAAGGCTGTCCGTGAGTGCCGCTCGGAGCACAAGGTTCCGAACTCCAAGAAGTCGCATATCACGATCATCACCGCAAATCCGGAGGAATATGCCGAGGCAGGCGATTTCCTCGCAAGACTTGCCGGTGCATCGGGCGTGAATGCGGTCAGTGCAGAGCCGGATGATCTGTCCGGTATGGTGACCGTTGCGACGGCGGATGCAAAGCTCTGCATGCCGCTCAAGGAGCTGATCGACGTCGAGAGCGAGCGCGCAAGAATCACGAAGGACCTCGAAAAGGCGGAGAAGGAGCTGGAATTTGTCAAGGCAAAGCTCGCAAATGAGAGCTTTATCTCCAAGGCGCCGGAAAAGGTCGTCAATGATATCCGTGAGCGTGAGGCGAAGATCACCGCGCTGATTCAGAATCTCAGGGATATGCTCAGCGCACTGTAATTGCAGACTCATTGTTTACGCAGAAATAAGAAAGCCGCTCCGGTATGTGATACACGCAGCCCGAAGCATAACAGAAGAAACGCCCGTGCAGAGTTTTCGTTCTGCACGGGCGCTTTTTTATTTTGTTCTGAATGCATCACAAATTATGTTCAGCATGCGTGAGTTCCGGCGCATCAGTATTCGCCGGATTTGTCCTCG
>CAMHUJ010000134.1 GCA_946188175.1 uncultured Ruminococcus sp. | reverse complement strand
GATTGTATTGGTCAGCAGAATCGCGCCGTCAAATACATTCAGATTCGGAAGCTGATAGATATTGTATTCGCCGATATCATACAGATTATTGGCAAGCACGCCGCCGAAGCATGCAAACACCGAAACATTGAAGCCGAATTCCACGGCTGCTTCGCGGATGCCGCCCAGCAGGCTGCCCTGATATTCTTCATCTGTTCCGGCAACATAAACGACGATATTCCGGATTTTTTCCCCGCCCATTCGGATCCCCCCGTCTGTTGGATTGATAACTGACACATTTTCTGATATTCACATGCAAATAGACATTTTAATTATAGCATGAATCATAAAAAAAAGCAAGTCCTTTATTAAAATTCGGCTATATTCTCCGAGAGACGGCGTTTTTCCGGCTGACAGGCACCAAACGCCTGCCTTCCGCATAAGATAGCGTATCTGAAGGGGAGAGGGGGCGTGTTTCGGTGCGGAGGCTGCATCCTGTTTCGCCGCTGCGGCGCGCGGTCAGAACCTTTTTGCAGTCCGCCTGCGGAATGCTGGGGGCGGTGCTGGTATTTGCCTGTGCCGGTGCGCTGCCGCAGATGCCGGACTGGCAGCTTGCTTTGCTGATCCTGTCTGCATCGGCTGCGGCGGCAGGGCTTGCCCGGCTCATGAACTGAAAAAAGCCGCGGTCTCCGGCAGAGAACCGAATTCCGCGGCTGCGGCAGAAGCGCCGCTGTTATTTCAGTTTTTCCGTCAGCATCTTATAGCGGTCGGTGACGCTGCCCGCGCCGGTAAAGCTGTTCAGCCGGACCGTCAGACCGGTATAGGTGCCGTCCGTGACAAGATAATAGTTATTCGTGCTCTTTTCGATGAAGTCGAGCTTTTGCTTTTTCCCGTCATTTTCGGTAAAGACGATGCGGATTGCGGGCTCCTTTTCGGGATCGGGCTTTCCGTCCAGATCAATCTCGGAGAAGCGCAGCTCTGCAATCGAGCGGTAGAAGGTCTGATAGCGCTGCATGATATCCTCATCATCCAGTGCGCTGATATCCTTGTCGCCGAGCTTATATTTGCCGTTTGCGTAGTCGAGATACAGCGTTTCGTGCAGATCATAGACCTCGCCCATGTCGATCTCGACGGATTTCAGCTGCTCGATATTCTGCTGTACGCAGAACGGATACATCAGCTCTTTGATATCATTGTTCATGAACGAGAGTTCCGCGCGGTTGATCCGGAAGACCTGTTTGCTGTCGGAATAATAGCCGTAGATCTGCGTTTCGTTCTCGTCGCTGGACGCCATATCGCCGAACCAGATTTCCTGCTTTTTGACGGACTCATTGAATACGCCTTCGAGCGTGAGTTTGGACTGCGGATGATCGAGCCCGTATTTTGCGAGGTCCTCCGGATTGTCCTCGACGAACGAGGCAATCTGCACGCGGACAATGATATCCATGAGATCGTTCATTTCCGCATTGGAGAGCTCAAACGGTGCAGGCTGCTGCATGGTCCAGTAGAAATCGCTGCCGCGCTTGCATTCGATGACGGTTTTGCCGTCCTTTTCGACCTTATAATAATTGACGAGTGCGCTGCTGGTATCGAAGAGATACCGGTTTTTCAGCGAGTTGCGGTCGGAGCAGAAGACCGTGCCGCTGTTATAGTCGATCGTATAGACGTCGTTTGAGCCTTCCACCATTGCATAGTAGGAATCATAGGTCGGGGTTGCGTCGCCGACATAGAGGATATACGGATGTTCTTTGCCGGTGTCGGTCGTATAGACCTTGAGGGTGATCGGATCGGTGAAGCCGTAGACATCCGTTTTGTCGCAGTCAAAGGCGACGGTTTTCAGCGAATCCAGATTGCAGATGTAATTGCAGATCGCATTGACCGCGTAGACATTGACATTGAACTGCTCGCCCTCGGTGATTTTCCATGTGCCGTCGAGCCAGCTGAAAACGATCTTTCCGTTTTCATTGTTCAGCTCGATATCGGTGACAGCGTCGGGGTCGATATGCAGCAGCTGTTTCGGCTCACCGACATGTGCCTTTTCTTCATTCTGCTTGCTGCGGCGGTCAACGATGATGAACAAAACCGTCAGCAGAACTGCCGCAGCGCCGAGTATCCAGATCCAGCGAAGCTGCTTCATGCGTTCTTCCTCCTCAGCCAGATCACCACGCCGACCGCTGCAATCAGGATCGGGAAGCCGACAAACAGCGCGATCAGTCCGCTTGCCTCGGCGGAGCTGCTGACATTCAGACTGTCGAAGGAGCGCTCCTTATCGAGGATATTCATATCCAGATCGGAATTGTACATCCATGTGACAGAGGTCAGGAAGAGCTGGAGCGGATTGATGAAGTAAGCATTCGATGTGCCTTCATCGGTGATAATATCCGAAGAGCCGAAGACGATGAGCTTGGAATCCTTGTGCTCGGTGTCGATGACATACATCGAGAGCACCTGCGGCTGACCCTCGACCGTCTGCGGGTCGAGCAGCTTGCCGCCGAAGGGCACGGATTTTGCCGTTGCCTGTGTGCGGATCAGCGTATCGGCTTTCAGCTTGCCGTAATTGGTGCCGTAGATCGTAAAGAAACTGCGCGAATACGGCATATAGGTCGGGAGATCGTTGACATTCGGGAGCAGTGCGGAGGTAAGGTCCTCGCCGGTCTCTGCATTCGCCTGAATGATATCGCACTTCATAGCATAGGTATCCTTGTGGGAGTGACGGTTTGCGTCGGTTTCCTCCACGCGGTCGTAGTTCATGCCGATGCAGTAATTGCTGAGCAGCAGCTCAAGATTCCTGTACACTGTCTCCGATTCATCCGGCGACATCAGCAGGCTGATATGGCCGCCGTTCTGCGTGTAGTTCAGAATCTTTTTGTATTCGACTTCGGTGAGATCCGTGCGCGGCGATGCGATCACGAGGATGCAGCAGTCCGCCGGAATCACGCTGTCCGTCATGAGATTGAGCTCCTTCGCGCCGTAGTTGTAGTTGCCGAGGTTAGCGCAGAGCTTGGTCATTTTGGAGAGCGGAACCTCATTGTGACCCTGTAAGAAATAGACCGTCGGCACAATGCCGTCCACGACGGATTTCATATAGCCGGTGAAATAGTTTTCCGCGCGGAACTCCGCACTGACGGTGTTTTCGTTTTTGTCGAGCTGATAGGTATACATCAGCGAGCCGGGCAGGCGCTTGACCGTGTCATTGCAGACAAACAGGAAATCGCCCTCTGAGAGATTGTAGATGCCGTCCGGATTGATCTTCCGGAGCGTTTCCGGATCGGTATCCGGATCGAAGTCGATCAGGTTGAAGCACTTGTGCTCATCATAGGCGAGCAGTGTGCGGTAGAGCGCAAGGCATTCCAGATCGCCTGCGAGATCCTCCATTTTGGTGAGGAAATAGACATCGACCGTCACGTCCTTTGCGTCGAGCTCATCGAGGTAGTCGCGTGTGGTTTCTGTCAGGGTATACATGCTGTTCGGCGTCATATCAAAGTGGATATTCAGACGCTCGATGATCAGATTCAGCGGGATTGCGACGGCAAGCACGAGAATCGCAAGAATCCATGCCAGCGCCGTAAACCGCTTGTTCTTCGCGGTAATTGATGCTTTGTCCATTGCAGTTCCCTCCCTGTCAGCCGCGGCTCCAGCGGCGCTTTTCGATAATAATAACCGTCCAGATCAGCACCACGAGCGTAATTGAAATGAAGAATATCAGGTCGGAAAGACTGAACAGACCCTGCGAGAATGCGCCGAATCTTGTCTCCGTCGAGAACCATGTGAAGATCTTGGAAAGGAACGGGACCGACTGGATCAGCGCGGAATTTGTGAAGTTGTCGAGGAAGATCACGAGGATCATCGCCGCTTCGCCGAGGACAGCCGCGAGAATCGGGTTATCCGTCAGCGCGGACATCATGATGCCGATTGCGATGCAGACCATGCTCCAGAGGAAGAAGCCGAGATAGCCGCAGGCAAGGCTCGAGCCGATCACCGTGCCGTGCAGGGCGGCGACCAGCGGGAAGAACAGCGAGAGCAGCATCATCATCAGGAAGACTGTTGCAACTGCAAGGAACTTCGCAAAGACGACCTGCGGGATCGTAACCGGCGCCGAAAGCCAGATCGTTTCCGTCTTGGATTTGCGCTCCTCGGCAAAGGTGCGCATCGTCAGCAGCGGAATCAGGAAGATGAAATAGAAAAAGCTGTTATAGAAGATATTGGAGAATGAAAATTTCAGAACACTGGAATCCATATTGGAAATGCCGTTGATAAAGCTCAGCGAGAAGACCAGCAGGAACAGTGCGCTGACCACATATGCAAACGGAGAGCAGAAGAAGGACTGCACCTCCTTTTTATATAGTGCAAACATCAGTCCTTCGCCTCCTTTTCCGTATCCGCAGCATCCGCTTCCGGCGTATCCGCTGTATCCTGTGCAGCTTCCTCCGCCTTGCGCTGCGCGTCCATTTCTCTGCCGAGCTCCTCGAAGGCTTCCTCGCGCGACTGTGTACGGGAGGATGCAGTGAGCTTGACAAAGACATCCTCGAGGCTCGATTTGACCGATGTGATCTCGAGTACCATGCAGTCCTCCGCGATCAGACGGGACATCAGCGGCTTGCGCACCGATTCAGATGCCGCCGTCACGGTGAACGCATTGACGCCCTGCGACTCGAATTCAACCTCATCCACGGAGAGAACGCCCTCGGTGTTCCGGATGATCTCTGTGACCTTCGTGATCTCGCCCTCGACCTTGAGCCGGAGCTTCAGATCGCCGCCGACCGATGCCTCCAGATTTGCGATTGTATCCTCGGCGCGGATTTTGCCCTTATTGATAATGACAACGCGCTCGCAGACCGCCGTGACCTCGGCAAGGATATGCGTCGAGAATATAATAGTATGCTCACGCGCGAGGTCCTGAATCAGCCTGCGCACCTCCATGACCTGTGTCGGGTCGAGACCGACCGTCGGCTCATCGAGAATGAGAAATTTCGGCGAGCCGAGCAGCGCCATTGCAAAGCCGACACGCTGCCGGTAGCCCTTCGAGAGATTGCCGATGATGCGTTTCTGGACATCGGTAATGTGCAGACGCTCCATTGCGTTTTCGACCTGCTTTGTGCGGTCGTTCCGGCTGACGCCCTTGAGTCCGGCGGCAAAAGTCAGATAGTCGCGCACGCGCATATCCGGATACACCGGCGGAATCTCCGGCAGATAGCCGATGCGCTTTTTGACCTCAATCGGGTCCTTGGCAATGTCATAGCCGTCTACCAGCACGGTACCTGAGGTAGAGGGCAGACATCCCGTGATCATGTTCATCGTCGTGGATTTTCCGGCGCCGTTCGGACCGAGAAATCCCAGCACTTCATGATCGCCGACCGTGAAGGAGATATCCTGCACAGCCGGATGCATGCCGTAGTATTTTGTCAGATTCCTGATCTCAACCATGTTTTCCGCAAAGCCCCTTTCATCATTGCAGCAGTTTGCTATTATAAATAGAATACATCCCCACTGCCTCTCCGGTTACCCGTTTCCGGAGAAAAGTCATAAGACATATTCATTTTATTATCGCAAAATAATATGAACAGAATATGAACGAAATGTGTATGGATTATAAATCTGCACGGACGGCGCAGAAAAAATCAATCCGGCGCGGAAACGTGCTCCGGATCATGTCATACCATATGTAATAGAATCATAGCAGCCGGAT
>CAMHUJ010000133.1 GCA_946188175.1 uncultured Ruminococcus sp. | reverse complement strand
ATGGTATTCTGCATGAAATGGATTCGCCGTGTCGGTGCAATGGCACTGCTGCTTGGTTCTGTTACCTTCGGTCTGTCAGTAAAGGATCACAGCGCTGCCAATAAAATAATGGGAATGAAAACGATCGCCGCAGGCGGAATTGTCATTGCGACCTCCGCGCTCTGGCGTATGTTCTTCTGAGGGAGGTCGTGTATGACAAAAACAGCAATGCCTCCGATGAAGCGCTTTGCGAAAATACGGCGCAATATCTATATTTTTGTGATCGTCATAGGACTGGTTCAGATCTTCTTTCCGCTGGTCGCCTATGCTGCGGACATTTTCAAAAACGATGTGCATGATGTTTACTATGAGATCACGCAGAATGTCAAGGAAACAAATACCATTCTGAATAAGGCTTTTCAGTTCTGTACGGTCAGCCCGCACACGATCCTGAACGGCTTTAGCTCCGGCGCGTTTATCAATATCTCCGGCGGCTGTCATCAGATCGCGATCGTGATCGCAACGCTGCTGCTTCTGGTGGATTTCTTCAAGAAAACGACCAATTTTGAGTGGGCTTCCAAGTGGGAGAACATACTCATCTTTCTCGTCAAGGTCATTGTCGTGAAGCAGATCGTGCAGAACGCGGATACGATCATAGCATATATCTATGCGTTGTTTGACTGGCTGAACCGCGGCGCAATCATCGGTGCCGGAACGACCGAACTGCTGCCCTGCGGCAATAAGAAAATCTATATCATCCATTACAGCGAAAGTCTGCTGAAGGATATGTGGGAGGAAGGCGTTATACAGGGCTGGGGCAATTTCTTTTCAAAGGTCGGCGAAGCCTTTGCAGGCGGTACGATGGGAAAAGACTTCACCTACGAAATATCATGGGACGCGGTGCATATGTTTTTCCCGACTGCCGACGATTCTCTGCCTGCCGGAACATATAACTACACTGACCACCGGTTTGCCTATCCGGATAATGTCATGTTCCAGCCGACGATCAAGATCATATTCATGCAGCCCTATTTCCTCGTGATGAAGGCAATCGCATATATCATCTTTGTAATAGCGATCGGGCGTGTGTTTGAGCTCTGCATCTACACGCTGTTCGCACCGCTTCCGCTTGCGACCTTCGCGGGCGAAGGCTCTCACGATATTGCAAAGAACTTCATCAAGACATATATCGCAACTGTCATACAGATTACGGTCATGATAGCGATGTTTGCGATTTATCTGGCAATGAACAGCTTTTTTACAACAACAGCACCGTATGCCGGTACACCGCTCATACAATTCATAGTGCTGATCTCGCTCGGCTTGGGTGTGACGAAATCCGGCACATGGGCGCGGCGAATATGCGGTTGTGCATAAGAGAGAGGTGAAACAATGGTAAAGGTTCCGATTCCTGCCGAGATACGGGCGTATAAATCGAAGCTCATTCTTGGGCTGTCTGTGCGGCAGATCATTGCAATCGCCGGTGCGCTGGTGATCGGCGTTCCGCTTGGTGTATACGGGCGCGGGCATATCCCGGACGATATCCTGATCTGGCTGGTGATGTTCACCGTCGTGCCGTTTGCGGCATGGGGCTTCTTCACCTTCCATGATATGCGGTTTGAGCAGCTTGTAAAGGTGATGCTGCACTTCTGGCTGCGTCCGCAGAAACGGGTATATGAGGATACGGAGACAAACCTGTTTTGCCGTATCCATGAGGAGATCATAGAGGAAGCCGTGATCGCCCAGCGCATCGAAAGCGGCGAATACGAAAGGACGGGGGTGTAATATTGTCTTTTTTCAGTAAGAAGAAATCCGAAACGGTCACAGCGCGTGACCGCGACAAGGAACGCACGGCTGCGGAACGGAAGTCCAAAACGAAGCAGAGCAAGGTGAAGCGCCGGAAGGTCAAACGCACCGTGTTTGACACGATGCCCTATGAATGCTTTGTAAGCAACTATGTGTGTCTGCTGCGCAGCAATGTCCGCGCCGGTCGTGAAATGGTCAACATTTACAGCAAGACCTATCTTGTGCCGGATGTGAACTACGCGGCGCTGCCGGAGGAACAGCAGATCGAAATGATCCGGCAGTATGTGAGCCTGCTGAACAGCTTTGACAGTCAGGCATCCCTGCAAGTCACGCTCGTCAATACCTCGATCAACAAAGAGGACTTTGAGCAGAGGCTCATGCTCCAGCATAAGAACGACGGACTGGACGAGGAACGCGACGAGTTCAACCGTATCCTGCATGACAGGATGCAGGACGGACAGCACGGGCGGCACTGCCGTATCTTTGTTTCGATTACGGTCACGGCGGTCAATCTCGATGTGGCAAACCAGCACTTCTATGCGCTGGAGGGCAATCTGACGCGCTGCCTCGCACAGCTCGGTACCGAAGCAATCGTGCTGAACGCGAATGATCGTGTCCGGCTGCTTGCAGATATCTTCTGCGATGTGAACATGGGGCTGATGCCCGTGTCCCGCGCGGAGTTTGCGCGGCAGGCGGAAAAGCATCTGTGCAGTCCCGATTATTTTGAGTTCAAGCGCGACTACTTCATGTTCAATGACAAGTATGCCCGCTGCATCTACTTCCGCAGGCTGTCACAGAGCAGCGGACGGGATACGCTGTTCAGCAGTCTGCTTTCGACCAATCAGAGCATCATCATCACGAAGAATGTCGAGTTTGTCGAGCAGGAACAGGCTGTCACAATGGTTGAACGCAAGCTGACAGATATGACGCTGGAACAGCTTGAAAAGACAAAAAGAGCGGCGCAGTCCACAAAAGGCGTATTCGTGGATACGCTGGAAGGCTCGCAGCTCATGACTGACAAGGCGGAGGCACAGGAGGTTCTGGAAAAGCTCCGCAGCGACGAAAAAATGACGCTCTGCCAGTTTATCCTGATGCTGACCGCAGACAGCTACGATGAGCTGACAAAGAATACCGAAGAGATTGAGACCATTCTGCGGGAATACCAGATCACGCCGATCAGAGCGCCGCACCAGCAGGAGGTCGCAATGGATTCCGCGCTCCCGCTGGGCAACAGCATGACGATCGACGAGGAGCATAATCTGCAAGTACGCAGAACTCTGTATAGTGAAAGCACAGCCGTGTTCATGCCGTTTGTATCCCGCGTTTTGCAGCATGAGGGCGGCATTTTCTATGGGCTGAACCGGCTGTCACTGTCTCCGATCCTGTTTGACCGGCGGATGCAGAACAATCCGAACGGATTTATCTTCGGTCTGCCAGGTGTCGGTAAGTCCGTATTCGCCAAGAATGAAATGGTCTATTCAGCGGCGGCAACGACAGATGAAATCCTTGTCCTTGACCCGGAGGGTGAATATACCACTGTTGCGGATTGGCTCGGCGGAGAGGTCATTCACATCAATGAGAATTCCGGTACACATATCAATCCGCTTGACCTGACAGAAAACCCGGATATGGACGATAAGGAGTATAATCCGATCAAGGCAAAGCTCGACTTCCTGCTGTCATTCTTCTCGTGTATCATGGGCAATCAGGAGATTTCCCCAATCCAGAAAACGATCATCGACAATGTCATGCACGAGACCTACCGCAAATACGAAAAGCCCACGCTGAAGGAGTATTATACGGAACTGGAGAACTATGAGAAGGAGGCAGCGGATGAAACGAAAAGCGCTGTTGCCTATCTGCGGCAGACGCTGCATCTGTATGTATACGGCAGCATGAATGTCTTTTCACATGAAACGAATGTCAATCTGCACAAGCGCTTCGTGGTTTACAACATCAAAGAGCTGGGCAAAAACATGCAGACACTCGGCATGATGATCGTGCTGGAAAACCTGTGGGACAGAATCGCAAAGAACCGTATTCGCGGTATCGGCACACGCATCTATGTCGATGAAATGTATCTTCTTTTCAAGTCGGAACAGTCTGCCAACTTCTTCTATGAGTTGTATAAACGCGCAAGAAAATGGGGCGGCATTCCCACCGGAATCACACAGAATGTCGATGACCTTCTGCGCTCGGAGACTGCAAGAACGATGATCTCCAACACAGAATTTGTCGTGATGCTCTCGCAGAATCCGACGGACCGTGAACAGCTCTCCCAGCTGCTGCGTATCCCGATGAAAACAATGGAGTTCGTTGAAAACGCGCCGTCCGGCTGCGGGCTGATCCATACCAACAAATACGGAGACATTCCCTTTGACAATACGCTCCCGCAGGACAGCAAGATATACCGTATCGTATCGACGCGCTTCGGAGAAAAACTGCCGGAAAGCTGATCCTTTCCCTGACAGGAGGTGGTGCGAATGGAATTAGATCGGCTGCGTGAGAAATCCGAACAGCTGGAAGCGGAAACTGCCGAAATCGGAAGGAAGGTCCGGCAGCGGGTCGCAGATCATGAGCCGGATTCCGAACTGCTGGCACAGGAGAACGGATTTGAGCAGCATAGACAGGATGTTTTCGATCTGCACGAACGGATAAATGAAAAGCTGACTGAGCATTTCGATCAACGCATGGATATATCCGAAGCGATCAGAGAAACTGACAAGCAGATTCAGGATACATTGATGCAGCTTGAAAACGCAACGGATTCAACTGCCGAAAAAGCTTTGAATGACCGGCTGAATAATTTGTATGCGCAGCGTAGTGAACTGAGCAAACTGCACCGCGATGCAGAGCAGGCTATACGCAAGCTGAACGATGACAGCAGAGAGATCAGGCGGCTCTCCGATGACATTATCAGGCAAGGCAGGGCGGAAGCGAGAGTCACAAACAGGCGGGACGGCGGCATCCGGCGCATTGCGGCTGTTCCGCTCAGCGCAGCCAAGAGCATCGCACGGGAAGTAAACGGCAAAGTCAATCCGCTGGAAAAAAAGGTCAATAAGGGCGATACTGCTGATCACGGCGTGGAAAGCCTGCGTATGACGAATTCAGCGGTCAAAAAAGCAAAAAACACTGCGGTTGCCGCAAAAAACACCGCAAAGACTGTTGCCCAGGCACCAAAGAGAATATACAAGACAGCCGAAACGACCGTGAAGGTCGTAAAAGCGGTCATTCATGTCACAACCGTAATCATCTCCAATACGATCGCTTTCCTTTTCAACCCGGTCGTTCTGATTCTGCTGCTCGTGGTACTGCTCATCATACTGTGTGCGGCATTGATTGCAGCGGCAGCAGGCGGAACACAGGCAGAGGAAACACAAGTCATGGGCGGCGCGTATATCGAGATGATCGGCATTGACGATAATTCAAGACGCTATCCCGATGCAGCGGAATATTACCGCATAGCCTGTGAAAGCAACAAATCGCGGTTCCATACGCTGATCGACGGGATGTATTACAGCTACAGTGATCTGGAGCACAGCGACCTTGTATATATGGAGCGAACCCTGAATGGCGCTGTCACGAAATATGAGACAGGCTTTGCACAGGACACTTACAAAACAAACCTGAAAGCCGCATGGTCGATTCCGGTCAATGAGCGGGAAGCGATTGCAATTGCCTATGTATATCTGGAAATGCAGGAAAACAACGCGAACGGCACCGCAATGGACATTTACCGCGTATCGTTCACGCAGGACATATTCAATACAATCGTGGATGCCGCCGTACTCTGGTCAATCTCGACCTTTAATAACCAGAAATGCCCGGACGAAGACTGTGCGCATGATGAAATCCCGAATCCGGCATATATATTCTCACTCATCAGATGTCTCCTTCATTAT
>CAMHUJ010000132.1 GCA_946188175.1 uncultured Ruminococcus sp. | reverse complement strand
GCTCGAAGGCAGCGCAAACAACTACGGCGAAACCGACCACTCCAAGGTGAAGAAAACCGGTATCAATACCGGCAGAGATCCTGCTGAGGATCTTATGTTCTTTGCATACGGCACGGCCCCGCCGCATGGTATACAGATCGGTGAAGATGCCAGTGGTAAACCCATCTATGCACCCGGCACGCACGACATGAACTATTATGCCGGCGACTACCGCAGCAATTCCTACCAGTCCGGAAACAGACCGTTCCAGGGTATTGTAAAGAATACGCTGTCGGACGGATTCCCGGTGCTCACGGTATCCGATCATTCGCTTGCATATCTGTTCAATACCGAAGAGCTGAAGGATGCCGACAATAACACCTACAAATCTGTCTATCAGAACGTAAACCATTTGCTGAAAGCAGTACCGAGCCCTTCCGGAAGCGGAACGAATCTCGTTTACAACAGTAATGAGAATTACGCTTATTTCAATCCGGAAACGAATAATTTTGAGGTGTATGACAGAACCTTCGATATCATCAATGACGCACACCATAAGAAGAATGATGTCAACGACCTCAAGCGTGATCCGAATAACAAAGATCTTGCTCTGGTGTACAGCGATGATACGGACCCGGGCTTCAAGATCGGTTTCTTCCCGTTCAACGAATACAACGAGGAGCTCCGTGATCCGAACTGGAACGGCGACGGTTACAATCACCACTTCGGCATGGCAATGGAAGCGAAATTCGTCAATCTGGAATATGACAAGATCAATGTCAAGGACCCGATCACCTTCAAGTACAGCGGTGACGATGATATGTGGGTTTTCGTTGACGATCAGCTGGTGCTCGATATCGGCGGTATCCATGAACCGACAGGCGGCATGATCGACTTCTCGAACGATCTTGTCTGGGTACAGGATAACGATCAGGGCAAAACGCTGGCAGAGGTCAAGGCAGATTTGTTTGCGAATCAGCTCCTGACCATAAATACTGAAAGCGGTGAAACGCAGGACAGCGTATGGAATGCACTGCCGATGCCGATCGGCATTGATACCGCAAGCACAACGCAAAACGACGGCAACAAGTGGATTGTGAAACCGATCAGTTATTTTTATCCTGATTGGGCGAATGTCAAGCACGATACGCACACGATCAAGATGTTTTATATGGAGCGAGGCGGATGCTATTCCAACCTCGCAATGGAAATGAACCTTCCGACAGTAAAGTCGCTGACAGTCACAAAGGATGTGGATTTCCAGTCGCATACGACCGATTATTTCGACAATAATGAATACGAATTCCAGATTTATGAGAAGATTATCAATACAGACACCGGCGAAGAGGAATGGATTATCCCGACCGATATCGAAAGCCACTTCAAGCTGAAAGCAAACGGCAGAAAGCAGTTCGATAACATCGGCCGCGGAAGAATCTTCAAGGTTGTTGAGCTCGGCGTGAATCCCCAAATCTACGATCTGGTTTCTGTCAACGGCAGCAACACCGTGCTGAATCCGGATGCTCCGCTGCAAAACATAGAAAGTACGGCGAACACCATCGGAGATGTGAGTGCATACGGATTCCGCAACAGAATCCGTGAAGATACTGAAGATGTTGCAGCAAAGAAAAACTGGATGCCCGCACTTTCATCCGGAGATGCGCTGAATGATTTCCGCGTGAAATTCAAGCTGTATCGTACAGATTCGATTACAGGCGAAAAGCTTCCTGTTGCTCTAAGAGTTACAGAAGGAGAAACTGAAAAGCTTAAACGTACATTTGTCCTTGACAAGAATAACAACTGGTCATGGTCCGCCCCCGGCCTTCCTTCAAGGTACGGAAACCACACGTACACTTACAGTGTTGAGGAACTTAACGTTCCGAAGAACTACAAAGCAACGTATGGTGTTGCGGCAGACGGAACACTTCAAATAATCAACACCAATCAGAACAATGCAAAAGTGAATGTAAAGAAGGAGTGGACGAACGGCGGGGAACAGCCTGTTGAGCTGACACTTAAGCGGAAAAGGATCGGTTATACAGGAAGCGAAGCGACATCCCTTAAGGTCGAGATCTATGATACGAAATCGAATAAGATAACTGAAACGTCAATAAACGAAGTATATGTCGGCGGAAGTGTGGAGTTTGCGCTGAATGTTCCGAAGGGTGTTGTGTATAGGGGAGTTAAATCAAAGACTCCTGATTCGCTTGAAATCAATTATGACAGCGGTTTCTTCGAAATTTCTAATCTTGCGGAAAGCTCAAACATTATCCAACTTGAAGTTGACAATGATAATGCAGAGGATAGTATTCTTTTGGTGCACAGTCCGTTTACTTTCAGTACGGACGGTTGGTCAACGCAGGGAGCTGCTAAAATCTGGACGAGTGGTAACAACCCCTATGCTAAAGGTAATGCTATGGGCGTTCAAAATGTTCAGGAAGGCACTGCTCTGCCTGCAAAATCAGGACCGATCCTAAAACTTGACCCGGCAAAATTCAAGCCCGGAAAGACGTATTCGTTCAGCGTATATATTCGTACAGACACCGGTTCATCTCCTGTATATCAGATGGTTTTCAATGATGGAATTGGAAATGAGAAGATAATAGGAACGCTTAATAATCCTAATGGCTGGACACAACTGCAGGGAAATATTCAGCTGCCCGAGAACCTCGATCCGTATAATATGTTTATACGGATCGGTACTTCAGTCGATAATGCGGCCACAAAATACTACATTGACGAATTCACGGCAGTCGAAGGCGATATTCCAGTTTCTGTGGCGCGAAACAGCGGAGTAATAACTGTAGGAAGCACGTCAAATCCTGTGACAAAGGAATTTTACAGTGTTAAGTTCACCGACGAGCTTTATGACAATTGGTATCAAACTGGAGCCAAGGTCAGCGGCACGCCTGAATATATGCTTATCTACGGTAAAACCCAAAATTGGCATTCCGTTGAGAAAAGATTTAATGAGATTTTAAAACCCGGCACACGTTACCGATTTATTTTAAAAGCTCAGCGAGATGGAGAAGAAGGCTCAAAAGTAATCTCGATTGTTATAAACTATAAGGATAAGAATGGTAATCAAGTTTATACTTCACCAGTTATAATCAGATTCGCAAATATTAATCCGAATGATCCTGAGCTTATTGCCGAAGTGGCAGGTGATCACACGATTCCTGCAGATGCTGATATAAGCGGATTAAGGATTTACTTCGGCGCAGACGATACTCGAAATTATCGTCTAATATCCATGAGGATTCTGGATTATACGCCTGACCTGAGTGGATATACGCGAATCGGTGAAGGAATATACCGTTCAGATGACAGTCACTACAAGATTGACTTTGATACTGATTCTATTACAAATCCGCTAAAGCTGACAGGTGAATATGTCGATGATACTGCTTTTTCCAGGACGATCACGCTGAATTCTGGTAATGAATGGAAATATAGCTGGAATAATACGACTCTGAATGAAAACAACAATAATTTCTTGTATCAGTACTACGTGGTCGAAACAAAGATCGGAGGCATTACAGTCAACGCTCCCGATTCTATGGGCAGGATACTCTCCGCTGACGGAAACTATCTTGTCAGTTATGACAACGACTTTATTGCTGCCAATACTGAAAACAGTCCTATAACAGTAATAAACAAATATATCTGGTACAAGCTGCCGGATACCGGCGGCATCGGCGCAGACGGCGTCTGTGCAGCAGGCATGATGCTTGCAATCAGCGGCTTCGTTGGCAGGATTGCCTTCAGAAAACGCGAAAGGAGGAACATGTGATGTGAACTTCCTGTTACGTTTCAGGCATCCGACTTGTAAGAAAAAAAATCAAATACTAAAATGGAGGGTAAGATTATGAAAACAACAAAAAGAGCAGCTGCAATTTTGACAGCAGGATTTTTGGCACTGACAATGTGCGCACCCGTCAGTATGACGGCATTCGCAGGCACCTTGACGATACAGGGCGGCGGAACAGAAGATGCAACGCATCAGTATAAGGCGTATGCGATTATCACAGGCAACCTTGCCAGTGACGGAAAGACGCTTTCCGATCTGGAATGGGGCAATGACATCAATCCAACCAATCTGATCGCAGCTTTGGTGGCGAATAAGACAGATTTGGGCATCAATGTTACCTCCACCTCAACCATTGATGAGATCGCAAAAGAACTTGCAAAGCTCGTATCCGATACACCGACCAGTCATAAGGCACAGCGCGAACTGCTGGCAAAGATCATCGGTGATGATCCCGCCGACAATAACGACAGCAACAACGTCCTGAAAGCGAATGCCGGTTCCGCATTGACAAAGAACGACGACGGCAATTATGTATCCGGCAATCTTGAAAACGGCTGGTATCTGATCGAGGACGACTTAACGCCGGGGGAAGGTCAGGCAAAGAGCGCGAATCTCCTGCAGATCATGAAGAGTACCACGATCACGAAGAAGTATTCGCTGCCGACTCTGGAAAAGGTGATCTACGATGCAACCGATGCTGCGGATCCGGAAAAGAAAGTCACCGATGCAAGCATCGGCGATACGGTCACCTATCACCTGAAAACAGCAGTCCCGAATATGACAGGCTATGACAAATATTACTTTGTCATCAACGATACGCTGTCGAAAGGGCTGACATATACCGACCATCTGACCGTCCAGTACGGCACAGCCCCGACTATTGTAACCTTGGATCCTGACACTGACGGCCCTGCCGGCAATGCAGATGACGGCGATTATTATCTGGTGGAATCTGCTTACAGTGCGGACAGCGGAACAACACTCAAAATCGTTTTCAAGGATTTCTATACGAAATTCAAGAGTGTCGCGCCCGATACACCGATCCTCATTTCCTATACGGCTATGCTGAACAATGCAGCCGAGATCGGCGGTACCGCAGGCAATCCGAATACTGCAAATCTGACCTATTCGAACAATCCCAACGTCTCTTCAAACGGAACCAATCTCCCCGGCACACCGGATGAGCCGGATACTGAACACGGTGCGCCGACCGGCACCACGCCGATCAGTACCGTCAGGACCTTCACGACATCTATCGTGATCGACAAGTTCTGGTATAACCCTGAACATAATAACGCAAATGAGAAGCTGGACGGCGTTACGTTCCGCCTCACCGGTTCCGGTCTGAAGGCTATCAAGAATGAAAGCGGTCTTTATGTAGAGAATGCTGATGCAAATCCGGCATATTATATGCTTACCAGCGGTTTGTTTACTGCCGTCGCACCGGGTACAGATACAACAAACTATCCGAATTCTGTATATGCAAATACGAATAAGTATGCTTATACTGAGACAAGCAGCATTCAGGGAACTCCTGTCAAGGTTGATACTTTCGGAACTACTGCAAACGGCGGTGTTCTCACCTTCTCCGGTTTGGGTGAAGGCACATACACCATTACGGAAGTTGCAGCACTCAACGGCTTCAACCTCCTGAAAAGTCCAATCACAGTGGAGATCAAAGCAACTCCGGATGAATCGGGCGAAGGCGCCTGCACATATGCTTACACATCGGATAAATCAATTTCCGGCAATGTTCTCAGCATCGAGAACAGCAAAGGTGCGATTCTCCCTGAAACCGGCGGCATTGGTACCAAACTGTTCATTCTGATCGGCACGGTACTCGCAATCGTCTCCGGCATCTACCTCGTCACCAAGAAGAGAATGGCAGGCATCGAGCATTAAGCACCTGACATGAATCCGACAGTATAAATTCAAAA
>CAMHUJ010000131.1 GCA_946188175.1 uncultured Ruminococcus sp. | reverse complement strand
CGGCGGTGATGAAGCGGAGCATGACGCGGACGAAACGCCGGAGGACGAGGGCGTCTATCAGGAGGAGCCCGAAATCCCCTATATCGCCCCGCCGATCTCACTCCTCAATCATGTGGACAACTCCGCCAATGACGCGGATAAATCGCTGGAGCTGCGCGAAAAAGGCAAGCTGCTTGTCGAAACGCTCCAGAGCTTCGGCGTGCAGGTACGCATCACGGGCATCCGCCGCGGTCCGACGGTCACGCGCTATGAGATTCAGCCTGCCGCCGGTGTAAAAATCGCAAAAATCACCGCGCTTGCCGATGATATCGGTTTGAATCTCGGCGGCAAATCCGTCCGTATCGAGGCACCGATTCCGGGCAAGCCTGCGGTCGGCGTCGAGGTGCCGAATAACAACAAGGATTCCGTCTCGCTGCGCGAAATCCTCGAAACAACGGAGTTTCAGGAGTCACAGAGCAAGCTGACCTTCGCCGTCGGCAAGGATATCGACGGTCATGTCATTCTCGGCGATATTGCCAAGATGCCGCATATGATCATCGCCGGAACCACGGGCTCCGGTAAGTCCGTCTGCACGAATTCGATCATCATGAGCATTCTCTATCACGCAACGCCCGATGAGGTGCGCCTGATTCTGATCGACCCGAAGGTCGTCGAATTCCAGCCCTATGACGGTATCCCGCATCTGCTGATTCCGGTCGTAACGCAGCCGCAGAAGGCAGCCGGTGCGCTGAACTGGGCAGTACTCGAAATGGAGCGCCGCTATATGCTCTGCGCCGAGCACGGTGTCCGTGACCTGAAAGGCTACAACGCCGTCGCGGAGAAGCATCCCGAGCTGAAAACGCTCCCCCAGATCGTCATTATCATCGACGAGTTCGCCGACCTGATGATGACCTGCGGCAAGGAGGTCGAATCCTCTGTCATCCGTATCGCACAGAAGGCGCGTGCCGCCGGTATTCATCTGATTATCGCAACACAGCGCCCGACCGTTGATGTCATCACGGGTCTGATCAAATCGAATGTCCCGAGCCGCATCGGCATGAGCGTGAAATCCGCGGTCGATTCGCGTACCATTCTCGATACGACCGGCGCGGAGACGCTGCTCGGCAACGGCGACCTGTTGTTTTATCCGAACGGCTGGCGCGAGCCGAAGCGCGTGCAGGGCTGCTTTGTCTCGGACGGCGAGGTCGAGGCAGTCGCATCGTTCCTGAAATCGAACGGCGCATCGGAGTATGATGCAGAAATTATGGATGCCGTGGAGCAGGCTGTTCCGACGGCAAAGGGTGAAAAATCCGGCGACGACGATCTCGGCGCGCTGACCGGCGACGATGCACTCGTGCTGAAAGCGGCAGAGCTTGCCGTCGATGCAGGACAGCTCTCGACGACCGCGCTCCAGCGGCGCTTAAAGCTCGGCTATGCAAAGGCAGCGCGCATCGTGGACGAAATGGAGGAGAAGGGCATCATCGGACCTTCCGAGGGCGCAAAGCCGCGCAAGGTGCTCATGACCCCGCAGGAGCTCACCGAATGGAAGCTCCGCCTCGCCTCGAACGGCAATAAGGTTGAATAAATCCGTTTTACGCATTTTACTTTTTACATAATACAGAGGACATAAAAATGAAATACACAGAAAAGCAAAAGACACACACAAGCAAATTCATCAGTCTGGTGCTGCGGCATCAGCCCGACGCGGCAGGCATCACGCTCGATGCGCACGGCTGGGCGGATGTTGCCGCGCTGCTGAAAGGCATGCAAGCAGCAGGCTGTCCGACCGATCAGGCGCTGCTCGAGGAGATCGTCCGCACGGATGCGAAGCAGCGCTATGCATTCAATGCAGATCATACGAAAATACGTGCAAATCAGGGACATTCAGTCGCGGTTGATCTGGAATTCAAGCCGGTCGAGCCGCCGGAATCTCTCTGGCACGGCACTGCAAGCCGCTTTCTCGACAGCATCATGCAGGAGGGTTTGAAGCCGATGTCACGGCAGTATGTCCACCTTTCGCCGGATATTGAAACCGCAAAAAAGGTCGGCATCCGGCACGGCAAACCCGTCATTCTGCAAATTGATACCAAGCGCATGCACGCAGACGGCTTCCTATTCTACCGCGCCGAAAACGGCGTCTGGCTGACCGGTTCCGTTCCGATCAGATATATCAGCGTCACGCCGGAGCTCTGAACCGCCTTTTCCGTATTGTGCTGCTGCTGAAAGGAGCCAAAGCAGTGAGTATTGAATATTTCCGTGATGAACTCATCGACATTCTGAAAAAAAGGGACTTTTCCAAGCTGGCGTTCCGCAAGCTCGACAACGGATTTCCCTATGCGTACTGCATTCTTTTTACGACCGGCACATCCGCTGATGAAGACGAAGCATTTGCGAATGGCACACCCGATTCTGTCGAAGTTTCCGTTCACACCCCTGACAATAAGATTTCTGACGAAACAGCGAACCGTATGATTGATGTGCTGGAGCATCTGGATGAATGTATCCAAAGGGCATACGACTGGATGAGCAAGCATGACCTGCCCAATGCGTGGCTGCTTAAGAAGGAATATACCATGTTCGAGCTGGATTTCGGGGTCGCTTCCATTGAGCCTCGCAACAAATTAAAGGCCGGCGGCAGTTTTTCACTTATCTTCGATATGCCGGGATCTGAAGATAATCCCTGGCATTGTGATGTATGGTTCCATTACGATGATTTGCAGCCGTATAAGAGCAAAAATGATCTCTGGTGAATGCAGCCGTTTCAGATGCATCAACGGATATGCCGCATCCTGCCCGACCGCAGGAGCGGTTTCATCAATGAGAATAACAAATCCATGAGAAATGAGGTGATCGCATGACCGGATTTCTGCCGGTAACAATGGAGGAGCTGCGGGAACGCGGCATTGAGCAGCCGGATTTTGTCTATGTCTGCGGCGATGCATATGTCGATCACCCGAGCTTCGGCGCGGCGATCATCTGCCGTCTGCTCGAATCGCACGGCTATTCGGTCGCCATGCTCGCGCAGCCGGACTGGAAAACCGATACCGATTTCACACGCTTCGGCAGCCCGCGCCTTGCATTTCTCGTCAGCGCGGGCAATATCGACAGCATGGTCGCACATTATACCTCCGCAAAGAAAAAGCGCTCCGACGACGCCTATTCCCCGGGCAATAAAGCGGGCAGGCGTCCCGACAGAGCGGTGATCGTATACTGCCGCAAGATCAGACAAATTTACGGGCAGGATATCCCGATTCTGATCGGTGGACTGGAAGCCTCGCTGCGCCGCTTTGCACATTATGATTACTGGGATGATGCGGTACACCCGTCCGTGCTGCTGGAAAGCGGTGCGGATATTCTCAGCTTCGGCATGGGCGAGCACAGCATGATCGAAATGGCGGACATGCTCCGTGACGGCGTTCCTGTCGGCGAGATCCGCGATGTCCGCGGCACATGCTATCTCTGTGACCCTGCGGATACGCCGTTCGGCTCCGCGGAATGTCCCTCGTATGAACAGGTGCGTGACAGCAAAGAGGCATACGCCAAAGCCTGCCGCATCCAGTACGATCAGCAGGACGAGGTCTACGGCAAGCGCATCATCCAGCGCCACGGCAAAAAAATGCTCGTGCAGAATCCGCCTGCGATCTCGCTGACGCAGCAGGAGTTCGACGCGATCTATACGCTGCCGTTCATGCGCACCTATCACCCGATGTATGAGTCCGAGGGCGGCGTTCCGGCGATCAAGGAGGTCCGCTTCTCGATCACGCATAACCGCGGATGCTTCGGCTTCTGCAATTTCTGCTCGATTGCGCTGCATCAGGGCAGACGCATGACCACGCGCTCGGAGGAATCCGTCATTGCCGAGGCAAAATATCTGACGACTCTGCCCGATTTCAAGGGCTATCTGCATGATGTCGGCGGTCCGACGGCGAATTTCCGGCATCCGTCCTGCGAAAAGCAGCTGCAATACGGGCTCTGCAAGGGCAGAAAATGTCTCGCCCCCGAGCCATGCAAAAATCTGACCGTCGATCATCAGGAGTATCTGCGCCTGCTGCGGAAGCTGCGTGCGCTGCCGAAGATCAAGCGCGTGTTCATCCGCTCCGGCATCCGCTATGACTATCTGATGTGCGACAAGGACGACGAATTCTTCCGTGAGCTCGTGCGGTATCATGTCTCCGGACAGCTCAAGGTCGCGCCGGAGCACTGCTCGAATGCGGTGCTCGATAAAATGGGCAAGCCGCATATCGAAGCATATAAGGCGTTCCAGAAACGGTTTTATGAGCTGACAAAATCCATGGGCAAGGAGCAGTATCTCGTCCCCTACCTGATGAGCAGTCACCCCGGCAGCACGATCAAGGATGCAATCGCGCTCGCATGCTTCCTCAAGGAGGAGGGCATCCACCCCGAGCAGGTGCAGGATTTCTACCCGACCCCCGGCACGATCTCGACCTGCATGTTCCATACGGGGCTCGATCCCTACACGATGCAGCCGGTCTATGTACCGCGCTCGCCGAAGGAAAAGGCGGAGCAGCGCGCCATGCTGCAATATTTCAAGCCCGAGAATTATGCGCTGATCCGGTCTGCACTGATGAAGGCTGGCAGACGCGACCTCATCGGCAGCGGACCGCACTGTCTCGTACCGGCAGCGCCGAATACACCGCAGCAGTCCGGCGGCAGGAAACAGAATCCGCAGCAGAGCCGGAATGCCGGAAAGAAACCGGTGCAGCAGAACCCGCACGGCAGACAGTCGGGCAAACCGTCACAGAAGCCGCGCGGCAAACGCAGATAAGCCGCAAAGGAGACGCATATGAGTCCTGAACTGTATATCGAAGCGAAGATCACCGAGAAAGCGACGGGCAGATGCATCACCGTTCCGGCAGACGGTACGGAATCTGAGGATGCACTATATTTTGCCTGCCTCCGCATCTGGATCAGCGGCATATATCCCCTGCGCAACAGCTGGATCGACATACTCAACCGGCATCTGCATACGGCATATCCTTACAGCGAAACCGTCATTCCCGTACCGCAGACAGCGCTGCGCGAAATGTGCAGCTGTCTCTACAGCTATTGCTGCACGCCCGAAGCAAACCGCTTTTCTCCGGATATCATGACATGCGGCTTCTGGGATGCCGCCACGCGGGAACAAGAGACCGGCAGAGCCTACACCATTCCGAACGCACATACCCGCAACAAAATATTCTGGGACATGCAGAATTGGGAAGAAAATTACGGCAGTGCGGCAGATCTGCTGTATGACCTGATCGAGCTGCTGGAACGCATCCACTATGAAAACCGGTATATTTCCCTGAAAGCATGGACAGGTGACGGCATCGGCGAGGGTGAACAGATTTTCCCCGACGATTTTATCACCGCACCGGACGACCGCCGTGCTTTCCGCGAGAATCCGCAGGCGTATGAATGGACATTCCGGCTGCGGTTCTCCGCATCATAAAGCACAGAAAGGAGCCTCCGATGGGACTTGATCTGTATATCGAAGCGAAGATCACCGAAAAAGCGACCGGCAGATGCATTACCGTTCCGGCAGGCGGCGCAGAATCTGAGGATGACCTGTATTTTGTCGTACACTGGATGTGCGGACATGATAAATATGCCCTGCGCAACAGCTGGATCGACATTCTCAACCGGCATCAGCATACGGCATACAATTACGATGCGCACAGAATTCCCGTACCGCAGACAGCGCTGCGCGAAATGTGCAGCTGTCTTCACAGCTATCGCTGCACGCCCGAAGCAAACCGCTTTA
>CAMHUJ010000130.1 GCA_946188175.1 uncultured Ruminococcus sp. | reverse complement strand
GCTTCCTTGATGATCTGATCGTAAGCCTTGGAACGGTGGGACATCTCCATAACGGACATGCCGGTGCCGCGGTAATCCATCATTTCGTCTGCGGCTTCCTTCAGGACCTCTTCCGGCAGAACAGCCGGGCCTGCGCTGAAATTGTAAACTCTGCTCATTGTAATAGCCTCCATAAAATCATATTCGGAAAGATTGTCTGCCGACCTTACAAAAATTCCACAGTATCAATCCTGTATATAGTATACTATATTTTGATAGCTGTTGTCAAGTGTAAAACGCCAAGATTGTGAAAAAAATAACGATTTTATGAAGTTTCGACAGAATCATTCGTCTTTTGTCAAAATTTTCTTATGGTAGCAATGCTTACCGCAGTGCGGACAGGTCATTTTTCTGCTTCTGCCGACATGCGGCGCAAAAAATACCTGCGAATAATTCGGCACCCATGTCTCACCGCACTTCCTGCACTTATAATACCCCGCCTTCTGCTCAATTTTCAATGCAACAAAGATACACGGCATCAGCTGCAGAAAACTGACGGCAATCAATCCCCCCCGAAGCCAGTCAGGTATTTCCAGATAAGCCGCAAGGACGATGAGCGTCAGCATAAGAGCAACCGACACGCTGCACATCAGAACTTCCGTTTGCAGCAGCATTCTGTCATTCTGTTCCTTTGTCTCGCGCATTTCGAGCATGGTCTTTTCCGCAATTTCCTTATAATTCTCCATAGCGATTCTCCTTCCGTTCAGCAGGTCATTGACAGTAATGCCCAGTTCAGAACAGAGATCGAGCATGATCGAGGAATCCGGCATGTTTTTTCCGGTCTCCCATTTTGACACAGCACGGTCGGAAACGCTCATTTTTTCTGCAAGCTGTGCCTGCGTCATGCCTTTCTCCTTGCGGCACGCCGCAATGAATTTGCCGATCTGAATCTGATCCATTTCTGTCATTCCTTTCACTTATTCGGAACGGCTCGCTTCTGCCGTTCCTGCGGAAAGTATAGCACATTCTGCTGAGAAAGTACACGAACCGCTGGTTGAGTCACGTATTTACGTGTTTTCTGATTTTAACTCGCGCGCTGCTCGACGTTCCTCCGCTTCCCGCAGCGACATCGGACAGCCGCAGTAATCCTGCCGGTAGAGCTGATATTCGCCGGACAGTACCACAGACCGCGCATATCCCCCGCCCTTTTTGAAATCGGACGGCAGATACTTCACCGGCTGTCCCGCTGCAATCTCCTCCCCGCAGGCATTGATGTACGGCGCATTCTTATGCGGACTGACGGAAAGCGTCGTCGTGAAGTAATCGCATTTGTATTTTATTGCGGCAATCAGCGACTCCCGCATCCGCTGCGCAATGCATTTTTCACAGCGTTCGCCCATTTCCGGCGTATTCTCCACACCTTTCACCGCATCCCAGAACGGCGCATCGTCATACGGCGGCACGACCAGCGTAATCGGATACGGATGTGCAAGCTGACCGAGCAGCTGCTTCTGGGTCTCGAGCCGGTGTTCATATTCCTCGCGCGGCGCAATATTCGGATTATAATAGAACAGCACAATCTCAAAATGCGGAATCAGCTGCTCAAGCACCGCCGTACTGCAAGGACCGCAGCAGCTGTGCAGCAGCAGTCTGGCGACTTTTCCCTCCGGAATACCGGCAATGACCTGCTCCATTTCCTTATGATACTGTCGTTTTTCCATAACGCTCCCCTGCCTTCAGATTCCGCCGTCCAGCTTTTCGGCATCATATTCCCAGTGAGAAGGATTGGTGCGGTAAAGCGCAGTGACGCTGTATCCGTTGCTGTCATAGCCTGCACCGGCATTGATCAGCAGCGTCACGAGTTCCTCACCGGATGTAAACTGAAAATCTGTTACCTTAATCAGCTTTTTGAGCTCGTCAAGCTCCGGCAGGTCTTCCGTTTTGTCAAACTGGATCTCGCGCAGGAGCATTTTCGCCATTTCCGTCAGGATTGCATCAGAGCGGTCATAGGCTCTGTTCAGGATACGCAAAATCTCATCCCGATCCTGATCGCGGTAATCATCCACGGTGATCTGATTCGGCTTTCCGCTGCCGAACCGAGGCAAATCCACGCGATCAGCCCGCAGCATTCCGGTACGGTCATCATATTCCGCTTCGATTGTCCCGAAGAACATCGGGTCTGTCAGCGTAACCAGATTCACATGCGTCTCTTTTTCGTATCTGTCTGCCAGTTTCTTTTCTTTTTTCTGTTTTCGCTCACGAATCGTTCCGTATACAATCGCTAAAAATATAAATAAAATAAATACAAAAACGCTGACTCCCATAATTGTCTCTATCAGCGAAGTGTTGTCTGTTTCATAGATTCCCATGAGCATATTCCCTTTCTGTAAACGAAAAGGGCGGAAAACCGCCCTTTTTTTGATTATTCAACTGAAATGAGATAGTAATAAACAGGCTGACCGCCGTGCAGCAGCGTAATCTCGATCTTGTCCCTGAACTTCATGCTCAGCTGATCGTAAAGCATCTGCGCCTTATCCTCGGACACATCCGCACCGTAGATCACGGTCACGTAGCTGGAATCGCCCTTGACCATTTTCTTTGTCAGCTTGTAGGCTGCCTTGTTGACATCCCTCTCGGTGAATGCGAGCTTGCCGTTATCGAGTGCCAGAACCTCATTTTTCTTGATCTTCTGACCGTCAAGCTCGGAATCACGCGCCGCAAATGTAACGGAACCGGAAGAAACACGCTCAAATGCCTTGGTCATCTGCGTGCGGTTCTCGTTTGCATCCATGGATTCATCATAGGCAAGCATTGCAGCGATACCCTGCGGAATCGTTCTGGTCTGCAATACGATCACATTGCGGTTTGCAAGGTTGATTGCCTGCTCCGCCGCCATGATAATATTCTTATTATTCGGCAGGACGAAGACCGTCTTTGCCGGTGTCGCGTGAATCGCTTTCAGAATATCGTCCGTCGAGGGGTTCATTGTCTGACCGCCCTTGACGACCTGATCAACACCGAGATCGAGGAAGGTGCGCTCAAGACCGCCGCCTGCGGCAACGGCAACAAAGCCGTAATCCTTCGTCGGCTCAACCGGAACGACCTCCTGCTGCTTGACAATCTTTGCTTCCTTGACCTTGCCTGCATGCTGAATGCGCATGTTTTCGATCTTCGGCTTCGGCTCATTGATGAAGTGACCGAATTCGAGTGCCTTGGTCAGTGCCAGACCCGGTGCATCGGTATGGACATGCACCTTGATGATCTCGTCATCCTCGACAACAACGACACAGTCGCCGATTGTCTCAAGATATGCACGCAGCTTCGCGCCGTCTACGGATGCATCATTCTTCTCGATGATATACTCGGTGCAGTAGGTGAAGTTGATCTCCTCATCATACTGTGCAACTGCCGCATTGAAATCGAGCTTCGGATCCGGTGCAGCAGATTTGGTTTCGGAAGAAGATTCCTCCGGCAGCGGCTCACCGCGGAAGGAATCGAGCATACCGCCGATGATGATGCAGAAGCCCTGACCGCCTGCGTCCACAACATTTGCCTTTTTCAGTGCAGGCAGCATTTCAGTCGTCTGCTTCAGAACCGCATTTGCCTCATCGAGAACGCCCTGCCAGAAGGTGACAGCATCCAGATCGGCTTTTGCAAGCTCCTGCGCCTTATTCGCAGCCATACGCGAAACAGTCAGAATCGTACCCTCTGTCGGCTTCATGACAGCCTTATATGCACCGGCTACACCGAGCTCCAGTGCATTCGCAAAATCAGCGTTCTCCGCATTGGTCAAACCCGCCAGTCCCTTGGAAAAACCGCGGAACAGCAGCGATGTAATCACGCCGGAATTGCCTCTTGCACCGCGCAGCATCGAAGATGCAGTCACATCTGCGACCTCGGAAACGGTTGCATCATCCGGCAGCAGCTCCAGCTCGCGCTTGGCCGCACTGATCGTCATGGACATATTGGTTCCGGTATCGCCGTCCGGCACCGGATATACATTCAGCTCGTCAACCGAGCGTCTCTGGTTCGTAATCAAGATTGCAGCATGAATGATTGCTGCTTTCAGTTGTTTACCGGTAATCAAAATCTGCTCCTCCAATTCTCAGGCGCGAATGCCGTCAATATATACGTTGATCGCAGCCGGCTGAAATCCGGTTGCCTGCTCGATCGCATAACGGACCTTATTGCGAATGCTGTCCGTAATCGCTGTCATATTTGCACCGATACCGGTGACAATATGCAGATCAACAACCAGCTGATTCTGACGGGTGCGCAGACGGATTCCCCTGCGGATATCACTCGGGAACAGCTTGGTTTTCAGCGTCTCTAACGGAGAAGAATCATTCAGGTCGGCAACGCCAAAGCAGTTCGTAACCGTATGCTCTATCAGGGAATAGAGGTACGTCTTCGTCACACGAATACTGCCAATATGGTTTTCAATCACGATCATATTGGGCACTCCTTTCTCAAAGTCATATTATATTATAACACAAAGCGAAAAAAAATACAAGGGGGAATGTTCACTTTTTCAAAGATTTCAGGTTTTTCTAAGATTTCACGAAAAAACGCCGCGAAACAGCGTCGTTTCGCGGCGTTTGCATGATATCAGTCAAGTATAGCAACATCGACATTCGGGAAGCAGATTTTCGCTTCCTTTGCCAGATGCGACGGAACAGCAACCATGCTGAGTGCATCGCAGTCCTCGAACGCATCCTCCTCCAGTACCGTAACGCTTGCCGGAATATCCAGCACACGCAGCGAAGTACACTCAGAGAACGCACCGGAGCAGATTTTTTGCAGCGTGCTCGGGAAACGAACCTCTGTGATCGTATCCAGACCGGCACAGGCACCCGGACGAATCTCCGTAAAGCCTTCCGGAATCTCAAGCACCGACTCACCGTGATAGATTTCGCGGCGGACATGTCTGGTAAATCTGCCGTCGCCGACATCCACGGATGTGGCTTCTTCCTTCTGCTCTTCAAGCCACGTTACAGCGACATTTTCACCGAACAGCTCACCGGCAAGCCATTCCAGCTCACGCGGCATCGTAACGGTTTCCAGCGCATCGCAGCCCTCGAACGCATCGGAGGCGATTTCCTTGACGGAAAGCGGAATCACAACATTCTTCAGCATAGTCGAATCGGAGAATGCACCGCTGCCGATCTTGACAATCGTATTCGGCAGGATTGCAGATTCCATATTTTCCAGACCGGCGCATGCACCGGCACGAATCTCAAAGTAACCGGCAGGAATTTCAAGCACCGGCTCACCGTGATAGCACTTATTCCGCTCTTTGGCGGTAAATTTGCCGTCCTTCGGAATATCTCCGGCAGGCTTCACAGCGGCTGCCTGACTGACAGGTGCAGCAGGCGTCTGCGCGGACACACTGTCATTGCTGTCGGAGAGCACACCGAGCGCGGAAAGGGCAGCAGCGTCAAAATTATGACGGCGCCAAGCGGAAACCTTCGGTGCAGACGAGAAATCATCGTCAAACGCAGAAAGCACAGGCAGAGAATCCTCTCCGAGCGGTGCCATACCTTCCAGAGGCGGAAGCGCAGCAGGTGCTGCATTTTCCGGAGCAGGTTCAGTCTTTTCGGCAGCAGGGATTTCCGGAAGCTCAGGACTCTCCAGCTCCGGAACACTCGGTTCTGCAAAAGATTCCGCATGGTGCTCAGCAAACACTGCATCTGCCAGCGACGACAAATCTGCAATGCTCTCTTCCGCAGCCTCTTCGACCTTATCCAGCACCGGTTCAGCAGCCTCTTCGACGGT
>CAMHUJ010000129.1 GCA_946188175.1 uncultured Ruminococcus sp. | reverse complement strand
GAGCATCTGTGCGATCTGCACTGCATCGGTAAACTCGTCGCAGTCATAAAAATTCAGGCGGTGCGGCAGCTTTTTCTGCTCCAGAATCCGCATCGCATTGGTTTTCTGCTGTTTTGCCACGGTATCACTCCTGTTTCATATGATTTCTCATACAGTATAGCACAAACCGGCAAAAAAATCAACATGTATCCGGTTTGACATTTTATCGCAGTTATGGTACAATAACTGTGAAACTGAAACGGAAAGGAAACGTATCTTATATGACAAAAATTGACCTGATCACCGGTATACTCGGCGCCGGTAAAACGACGTTTCTCCTGAAATATGCGCGGCATCTGATTGACAGCGGTCAGCGCATTGCGATTCTCGAAAACGATTTCGGCGCAGTCAATGCGGATATGGCGCTCTTGCAGGAACTGAAATGCGAGAATTGCCAGCTCGAAATGATCTCCGGCGGATGTGATGCGCACTGTCACCGCAGACGTTTCCGCACCCAGCTGATCGCGCTCGGCATGCAGCATTTCGACCGTGTGCTGATCGAGCCCTCCGGCATCTATGATATGGATGAATTCTTTGATATTCTGCATGAACCGCCGGTTGATAACTGGTTTGAGATCGGCAGCATCCTGACAATTCTCAATGCAGAGACCGAGGAACTTCTCACGGATGAAATGGAATACCTGCTTGCGTCCGAGGCAGCCTGTGCCGGAAAGCTGCTGCTGAGCAAGCTGCCGGAGGAACATCCGGAACAGCGTGCATCTGAAATACTGGCACATCTGAATCAGGCGCTTTCGGATATCCGGTGCGACCGCAGCTTTACAGAAAACGATCTATTCTGCAAGGACTGGTCGAAGCTCGATGCAGCAGACTTTGAAATGCTCTCTCATGCCGGCTACCGCAATGCAAGCTATATCAAAAAATACCAGACGGATATGCTGCGCAGTTCTGTCCATTATTTTCTGCATATTCATCTGCCGGAAAATGAGATTGAACCGATTATATGCGGCATTTTAGAGGACACTGCATGCGGCAAAGTCTACCGCATCAAGGGAACACTTCCCGCTGCTGACGGCAAATATCTTTCTGTGAATGCCGAAAAGAACCGCATCACGCTCTCCCCTTCCGCAATCGGACAGGCTGTGCTGATTGTCATTGGTGAAGCGCTGAACCGTGAGCAGATCGACGCACATCTCAAAGCAAAAAATACCGATCCGGAATATGTATCCATATAAGCTGTAAAAACGCCCGATCCCTCCGGTAAAATAACACAGCATGGATACACAACGGATACATTGCTGCAGTATCATAGAGTCAAGGAGGTGAACGAAATGGAAACCTGCATCCTGCTCGCGGAGGACGACGCACAGATACGCGAAATTATCACAGACTATTTTTCTGAGAAAAGCGAAGGCAAAATCCGCATAATCTGTGCCGAAAACGGTACCGATGCGCTTGACATGCTCCGGAATGACGAGTTTGACCTGATTCTCCTCGATATCATGATGCCCGGGATTGACGGCTTCTCGCTCTGCCGCGAAATCCGCGCCAAAAGCGATGTCCCCGTCATGTTCCTGACAGCACGCGCGCGTGAAGAGGATCTGCTCTACGGCTATGAGCTCGGCTGTGACGACTATGTTATCAAACCGTTTTCGCTGGCGGCTGTCTATGCAAAATGCACTGCGCTGCTCAAACGTGCAAACGGTACAATTCTGATTCCGGAGCTTGTCTGCGGTGCGATCCGCATGAATCTGCGAACGCTGACCGTCACGGCAAACGGGGAACCGGTCGCGCTTGCGCCGAAGGAATTTGCACTTCTGAAATATCTGCTGGAGCATAAAAACTGGGTCGTCTCGCGTGATATGCTGCTTGACCGCATCTGAGGCAATGATTATTTCGGCAGCGGCAGAGTAGTCGATAATCACATTAAAAAGCTGCGGCATAAGCTGGGAAATGCAGGAATCCAGATTCGCACCGTCATTACACAGGGCTACAAGCTGACAGAATAGTGATATCAGGAGGGATACATATGAAACGATCACGAAAGCGCAGCTACTTCTCCTACTTTTCCAAAACACTCGCAATCCTGCTTTCCGTTACAGCGGCGATCGGCGGAACGGCACTGTATGGGAAATATCAGAGTCGTACAGACAATACGGCTATGGACTGCCATTCCAGATTGAATGCACTTGAAAACTGGTTCAGCAACCCGAAAAATGCTGACCCTTCCTATGAAAAAATCCGCGGCGAGCTTGCGCTTTGCGGCACAACCGATTCTGCAATCGACGCTGCATTTATCCTCTATGACCGTGAAACCGGCGAAACCTATGACAGCTCCGCGCTGATCTGGAGCTCTGTGCGGTTTCAGGCAAACAATAGAAAACAGATCGAAAAACTGAAAGCTGCTGCGCCCGAACTTGCAGAGCAAAGCGCACAGGATGACGGCAGATATGTCATCAATCGCATCATAGAAGATCCGGAGCGGATTCAGGAGCTTACACCACTTCCGGAAGATAAATATGAGACTAGTTTCCGCGCAAATGATGTCTATATTTGCGGCGATGCAGTATATCCCGGTAAAATCACGATCTACAGCGGCAAAAAAACAATGCTGGACAGATTTTTTAAGCTGGATCTGCTGCACGAACTGGATTATTGGAAGGATTTGGAACATGACCGGCCTTCTGAAACGGACTGTCTCCACTTTACAAGCGAAAAAAACGTTGCGCTGCCGGAGGACACGATCCGTGCGGATATGCTGGTTTATATGCCGGTCGGTACAGCACCGGACAGCCCCGCGATGAAGGAAACCTACCGCTTTATGGCGTTTAATCAAGGTGATTACAGCGTCAGTCCGGAAGGTGAATTTCACTTAGAGAACATTCCCAAAACATCCGTCGCCTCAGCAGTTTCGTATTCGTATTATCCGGACGGCAAAAAGGATAATGCACGGTTTGAGATTTACTATATCGCCTTCTACAATTTCTGGAAGGAATATCTGCCGCGGCTGCTGTTTTATTCCGGTATCATATTCCTGATCGAGCTGCTGATTACGGCACTTATGGCGAAGATTCTGCATATGAAATACTGCAAGGCTTATGAATGGAACGAATACCGGCGCCGGCTGACGGCATCACTTGCACACGATCTGAAATCGCCGCTGGCGGTGATCTCCGGCTATGCACAGAATCTGCGCGAGAATGTTCATACGGAAAAGCGTGAAAAATATGCCGATGCGATATTGGAAAATTCACAGTATATGGACCGCGTCATCGCGGATGTGCTAGACCTTGCAAAGCTCGAGCAGATGCAAACGGCTGAGAAATCAGCGGTTGATCTGGTACAGATTGCCAATGTTACAGCAGATCGCTTTGCAGAGCAGATTGCCGAAAAAGAGATCACGTTCACATGCTCCGGAAAATGTACTGCTTCCTGCAACGAATCAACGATGAAACAGGCAATCGGCAATCTAATTGACAATGCCGTTCGTTATACAAAGCAAGGCGGCAGAATCATAGTCACAGCAAACGATAAAACGCTGACGATCCGGAATGATTCTGATGAAATGCCTGAACCGGATACAGTCTGCGAACCGTTTATCAAGGGAAATCAGGCACGGACGGCGCGAACCGGCAGCGGTATGGGGCTTGCAATCGTGAAACAGATCATGGTACTCAACGGATTCAGATTCAGCGTGAAAACGGAGCAGCAGCAGTTTATCGCAAAAATACAAACAAAATAAAACGTGAACCGGTATCTTCGGATGCCGGTTTTGCTTTTCTGCTGCATAAAATGAAGCATCATCCGCAAAATACACATAATTCAGCAAGGTTTCTCAGCCTGTTTAGATGAATCTCAGAAAATTCTCGATTTTGTTGCCGAATCGCCCGATTTTTGATATAATAAAGAATAATGCAATATCAGAAAAGTGAAAGGAGTGCAGATTATGCTGCAATTAAATCATATCGCATTTCACGCGGAATCGACTGACGGAAAAGCTGAAATTATCCGCGACATCAGTCTGTATATTGATAAAAGCAAATTTATTGTGATTACCGGTCCGAACGGCGGCGGAAAATCCACGCTTGCAAAGATCATCGCCGGAATCGAGCCTGCAACCGCTGGTTCCATTTTCTATCAGGGACAGGATATCACAAATCTTTCGATTACCGAGCGTGCAAAGCTCGGCATCGGCTTTGCATTCCAGCAGCCTGTCCGGTTCAAGGGACTGACGGTCCTTGATCTCCTTCGGATTGCATCCGGCAAGCAGATTACGATTGCCGAAGCATGCGAATATCTGTCTGAGGTCGGACTCTGCGCAAAGGATTACATTCACCGCGAGGTCAATGCTTCTCTCTCCGGCGGTGAATTGAAGCGAATCGAAATCGCAACGATTCTTGCGCGCGATGTCAAACTGGCAATCTTCGATGAACCGGAAGCAGGCATCGACCTCTGGAGCTTCCAGAATCTGATCCGTATCTTTGAAAAGATGCGTGAAACTGCGAAAGATCGCACGATTCTTGTTATCTCGCATCAGGAGCGCATTCTGAATATAGCAGATGAAATCGTCGTTCTCGCAAACGGAAAAATCGAAAAGCAGGGACCGAAGGAGCAGATTCTGCCCTCGATCATCGGCACACAGTACGCAGCAGATGTCTGCCGGAAATTATCCTGAGGAGGCGGTCAGTCATGGATGCAATTCAGAAACAGCTTTTGCAGGAGGTCGCTGACCTGCATGATATTCCCGAGGGCGCTTATAATCTGCGTGCAAACGGTGAATCCGTCGGCAGAAAATCAACTGCAAATATTGAGATCACTTCCAAAACAGATGTGAGCGGCATTGATATCCGCATCAAGCCGAATACAAAAAAGGAAAGCGTACACATTCCGGTCGTACTGAGCGAAAGCGGACTGAAAGAAACTGTATACAACGATTTTTATATCGGAGATAACAGCGATGTACTGATCGTCGCAGGCTGCGGCATTGATAACTGCGGCACACAGGATTCCGAGCATGACGGTGTTCACAGATTCTATATCGGCAAAAATGCTAAGATTCGTTACGTCGAAAAACATTACGGCTCCGGCAGCGGCGACGGCAAACGCATTCTGAATCCTGTCACAGAGGTTTACATGGAGGAAGGCAGCACCTGCGAAATGGAAATGGTGCAGATCAAGGGCGTGGATTCAACATCCCGCACTACAATCGCAAAGCTCGCTGCCGAGGCGAAACTCATTGTCCATGAGCGCCTGATGACACACGGCAAGCAGCATGCACTGAGCATCTACAAGGTTGAACTCAATGGAGACGGTTCGAGCGCAGATGTCGTATCACGTTCGGTTGCGCGCGACAGCTCCTATCAGAAGCTCGATATGTGCATCGCAGGCAACGCTGCATGCAGCGGCCATACAGAATGTGATTCGATCATCATGGATGAGGGCAAAATTCTTGCAGTCCCCTCTCTGGAAGCCAACAACATAGACGCAGCGCTTGTGCATGAAGCAGCAATCGGCAAAATTGCAGGTGATCAGCTGATTAAGCTGATGACGCTCGGTTTGACCGAAGCAGAAGCCGAGGAACAGATTATCAACGGATTCCTGAAATAATATGCAATACAGACAGAGGTAAATCGGAATGAGTAAAAGTACGGCAAAAGTTCCAAAACAGAGCGATAAGCAGGCAACACCGCTGCTTGATAAGATGCAGTCGCTCTCAGATAAGATCGTCCGGCTGGCAAATAAAACAGAGCAGAGGAAAGGCTCCATACCGG
>CAMHUJ010000128.1 GCA_946188175.1 uncultured Ruminococcus sp. | reverse complement strand
ACTAATAAATACCTTCTTCATAACTTGTTCAATTTTTATATTACATATTATATAAAAAGTTGTATTGAAATTGCTGCCGATGCGATTGATATGTAGAACTTGAAATCAGCAACTGAAATCTACGCCCGCATCCGTGCAAAGCAGAATAAAAATCAGCAGCCGTACCGTTGCAGAGGGCTGTTTTCCTGCTGTATTCCGAGAAATCTCATACGCTGCGGCGTATACAAAAGATCGCCCTTGTCTGTTGCAATAATCAAGCAGATATGCTATAATGAGAAAAAGTGTCCGTCAGAAAGGAGCTTCACAATGAATAACAGGAATGAAAAATGTAAAATGCTCAATCAGGAGATCATGCGCTGTCTGCCTGCTGTGGCATATGCAAAGGAACATCTGGAGGAGATTATCGAAGGCGCTTTTCAGAACTGCGTGCGCAAGGTTTATTCCACCGGCGAAACGGAACCCGTCAGCCTCATCAATCACCGGGTCATCGGCGGATACAAGCTGGGACGCGTACTGAAATCCATTCCGGAGAACGGCAATTACTGTGAAACCGGCTATGACAGCAGCGGCAGACCGCTGTACTGTAAATCCGTCAACATCTACAAAACAGAAATGACTTCTTTCTGGTTTGATTTCGACGGGGATACATGCATCATGACAATGGAACTGCGCACGCCGACCGAGCTGTACAGGAAAGTCCGGACGCCGCAAATCACGAAATACCGTTTTGATGAAAAAGGACGGGTACTGTTCTATGCCAATATAGATGTACCGTGTTTTCAGCCGGATGATTACAGCCATTTCGGGCGTGCAGTCGCAAATGTTTACGAATATCCGGATGATGCGGCGCAGCCGATCATCTGTTATTTCTATGATTATGTCACGCATCTGGATGAGAACGGCAACACCAAAAACCCAGCGGATACGCAGTATTACGAGACACTGTATGAGATCACGCCGGACCTGAAAACAATCACGGAGTACCGGCATGATGCCGAGGGCGGCTGGAAGTTCTCCCGTCAGCTTGTCTCCGGCGCAAGGAAATCTGCAAAGCCGAAAGCCGCGCCCGACAGCACTGAAAAGTTCGCGGCATGGCTTGACAACGAACTGGAACAGGATATCCCCGAAAGCGGCGGCATCTATTTTGACCTTTTTTCACCGTCGGAGGACGGCTTCGGCATCTATTTCAGCGTGACGGAGGACTTTGATCCCGACGACGATGACTGGGCATGCAATGTCACCTATTGCTCTGACAATATGTTTATGGTGAACACGAACGGCGCAATGGAATGGGAGGCGGCAATCAAAACGGCAGCCAAACTGATCCGCGGCTATCTGAAAACCGGTCAGCACAGGGATGTTCTCCGGCGCTATGACGGCATCGGCACAGCCTTTTCTGACGGCGATATTGAATACATCCGCACGAAAAAATCCTGACCTGATTCTTACGCATGGAGCGCACCCGCGGATTATTTCACACTTGCGTTACACGAAAATGTAACCGGATACTTATTTTTCCCGTCCCGGTATATAAGGACAACCGGAAGAACCGGAATTCACACAGAAAGGGTTGGGATTATGAGAAAGAATTTGGGACGCAGAATCATCAGTCTCGCAGCAGCGCTTCTGCTTTCGGCGGCACCGGCTGAACATTGCAGCTTCCGGCTTCCGGCTTCGGCACAGACCGCTGCTGAGGAGGAAGCCATTCCGATGACGGTGATGCTCGGGGACGATGCGCTGCCCTGCACGGACAGTCAGAGTACGGCAGCGGTGCGCACGGCAATGCAGAACGCCGTCTTTGCTGCGATTTGCAGGCTGTATCCGGAGGCGGAGATGCGGTATCAGTTTGTTACGCTGATGAACGGTTTTTCCTGCATGATGCCGCAGTCGCTGACGGATACGGTGCTTGCGATGCCGCAGGTGACCGCAGTTGAGCCGTGCAGGGAGATCACCTTGCAGACGGATCTTTCGGATGCCATGCCGCGCGGCGGACTTCCGGCGTATTATGAGGAAACCGGCTGCACGGGCGCCGGTGAGGTAATCTGCTTCATTGACAGTGAGCTCGATACGACACACCCGATGTTTGCACCGCTGGCAGAGGATGTCCCTGCAAAGCTGACGCAGAACGATATCAAAGAGATCATTGATACGGTCGGACTGCATATCAATGTCGATCCGGAGAAAGCATTTATCAGCAGCAAGGTGCCGTTTGCGGCAGATTATCTCGATCTTGAGGATCCGTATGCGGTTGCGAATCCGGACATCAATCAGTATCACGGCACGCATGTTGCCGGTATCGCAGCCGGAAATCAGATCACAACGGAGGATAACCGGCAGATCGCAGGCATTGCAAAGGATGCACAGATCATTTTCATGGCGATCGACCGGATGCTTGTAACGCCTTCCGCATTCAGCACGCCGGGTGCGGATATGCTGCATGATCTGCGGCATAATCTGAACCGCGAGAACGATCAGCTTGCCGCGATGATCGAGGATGCGGTCAGGCTGCATGCGGATGTGATCAATATGAGCATCGGTATAGACAGCTATGTGCCCGGCGAGGATCATCTCATCACGAAGGCAGTCAATGCGGCAACCGATGCAGGTGTGACGGTCTGTATCGCCGCCGGAAACAACGGCATTGACGGCAAGGTCAGGACAGAACCCGCATTTCCCGATCACTGCACGATGAACTGCATGATCAATGAGGGAAACCGCGCGCTGGCTGTGGCTTCCGCGGATAATCCGGCGGATACAAAATTCGGTGTGCTGGAACATGACGGAAAACAGATCCTGTACAGCAGCTTTGACCATGTCGATCTGCAAACACAGGAGGATCATTTTGAATACCTCTGCGATCATCTTTCGCCCGGAACCTATGAATATGAATACTGCGGCTTCGGTACGGACAGCGATTTCGACGGAAAGGATCTGTCCGGCAAATTTGCACTGGTCACACGCGGCTTTCAGGGGTTCTGGTCCATGGCGTATGCGGCAAGAAAAGCTGGCGCGCTCGGCGTGATCGCTTATAATCATGAGGATCATGCATGTATCGTGCCGTATTCGCCGGACGGCGTGCCGGTTGCGGTGATCTCGCATTCGGACGGACAGCTTCTGCGCAATGCAAAGGATAAATCCGTCACGCTGCTTGGAAAGCATGAAACAGTCCGGACGGACTGCATGGTCAGTTCCTTTTCGAGCTGGGGTATGCACAGTTCGCTCGAGCTGCGGCCGGATATCATGGGCATCGGCGGCATGGTCGAATCCGCTGCGTATGACGGTCAGACGGCGAAGCTCTCCGGTACATCCATGGCAGCGCCGTATCTGAGCGGCTGTACGGCAATTCTCAAGCAGTATCTGAAAAAACAGGATAGTGACCTTGCCGGAACTGCGCAGGAGCGCAGAATCCGGAATCTGCTGTTGACCGCTGCGGAGCCGCTTGCCGAGGACGGAATGTATGTCTCACCGCGCAGACAGGGCGCAGGTCTGGTGCGTATGGACCGCGCAATGCAGAATCACATTCTCCTGACCGGTGCGGAGGGAGAATCGAAGATCAGTCTGCGCGATCAGACCGGCACCGATTTCAGTTTTCAGCTGACATTGCAGAATCTCGGCGATAAGGCAGTACGGTTTTCCGATGCGCATCTGGAACTGACGACCGATCAGATTGATCTGGACGATGCAGGCAGGGCGATCCTGAGCGGACAGCAGACGCTCAACTGTTCGGCGGACTGCGGCGAATGCAGAGAAATCGCGGCAGGAGAAACGAAAATGCTCCGCATTCATGTGACGCTCGATGCAGAACAGGCAGAGGAACTGGAAAAATTCTTCCGCTATGGCTTCTATATTGACGGGTTCCTGCTGCTTTCCGGCGCAGAAAACAATCCGGATATCTCGGTTCCGCTCTCGGGCTTTACCGGTGACTACAGCAAAACGCCGCTGACCGATTATGCAGGCTGGGGCGCGCATTTCCACGGGACGGAGACCTCGATTGAAAGCAGCCGGAGCTTCACCGAATGGGCAAAATATGCAGAAGAATTTGTTACCCCGTTCATGACGGAGGAAATGCAGGAATATCTTGATCTGTGCTATACCTATATGTATCACAGAGATTGTTCGGACACCTCTCTGGACCGCTTCAAGGAGGCAAAGGAGGCGTTCGCTGCGAAAGACCGCGAACAGGAATCCATACTGTATGACGTCATTGAATCGCGGTTCCGAATGGCACAGACCGCACAGAATGATCCGGTCGATACGGTCTATATCTCCCCGAACGGCGACGGCATCGCCGAACAGCCGGTGTTCACGATGCATTCGCCGTACCGTCTGGTCGTGCATGATGTAAAGCTGATGAATGCTGACGGCACGCCCGTCCCCACAAACGAGTTTACGATGCTGTGTCTGGATACCGAGCCCGGACGCTACGGCTTTTCGACCGGCACCGATCTGCTCGGTCTTGCAGAGGGTGAGTATATCGCGGAGACCTCGGTCGAAATGCCGGATGATGCAACGGAGGAGCGCAGACGCGCCGAATCCTTCCGCGTTCCGGTGATCGTGGATCTGACGCCGCCGGAAGTGCAGACGGAACTGACGCATTCGGGCAGCCGTCAGCTGCTCCGCATTACTGCATCGGACAGCAATCTCGACGGCTTCTTCATCTTCGGCAGAGGCAGAGGCGGCGCCGCAGATCATTATAATCCGTCTAAAGAGATCAGATACGGCCGTATGCCGATGTATTATATGCACAAGGCGGTGAATGCCGCATACGGCAATACGCTCTATAATTATGAACTCATTAACCGCGAGGAGTTCCAGCCGCAGGATGAAACGCTGCCGATGTTCTACAATTTCATGTACCGGACGCACATCGGAGGCGCATGGGCGGAACAGTTTGACTTTGCGGATATCATTCAGGCAGAACCGGATGAAAACGGCGTTTATACGCTGATTTACGATGTAACCGATCTGGAATGCTACAGCATCAATACAATCGACCGCGCCTTCAATCTGACCGAAACCGCATACAATACAATCAATCCGCAAAAGGTTGAGACGGTTCCGAATCCGCTGCGTCCCGGCGTTTATATCGCAGAGGACGGCATCTATGAATTCACCGAGGATACCTTCCGCGCGGTCTCCTTTGCCGATCCGACATTCTCCAGAGAATTCCATTTCACATATAACTATGAGCATAAGTTTGACTGGGGCAATTTTGAGATCATGCAGCTGATCGTCGATGCGCCGTATCCGGAAAAAGAGTTCAATGATTCCTTCATTGTGTCGCTGAACCCGCAGCCGGACGGCTCGGTCAATGCAATCGGCGGTTTTTCGGTGTTCCTCAACGGTGTGAATGTGGCGGTGCAGAATCTGGTCCGGCTGGAGAATACCGATACAGTTACGGGCTATCTGGCACTCGGCACCGATCAGGCATATGATGCATTTGTCGGGCAGTATATGGCTCGGGTTGCCGGACAGGATGTGCCGGAGACAAAGAAGGTCACGGTCGGACACGATGCAGTCGCCCTCTTTGAGAACAGCTATGCTGACGGCAAAGCATACACTGTCCAGGTTGATCTGAAAACCGGAACCGCAATGCTTCCGGACGGAACAACGCAGCAGATCGACATTCCTGCATGGCCGAAATACGGCGATTTCAACTGTGACGGTACGGTCGATGTCAGCGATGCGGTGATGCTTGCGCGGTTCTGCGCCGAGGATCCGAATGTCAATATCACATCGGTCGGCTGGCGCTTTGCGGATGTCAATCATGACG
>CAMHUJ010000127.1 GCA_946188175.1 uncultured Ruminococcus sp. | reverse complement strand
ACCCCCTGCATGTCAAGCAGGTACTCTAACCAACTGAGCTACACCCTCACAACAGAACCTATTATATCATAGTTTTTTTGATTTGTCAACCCCTATTTCAAAAAATTTTGAGAAAGAAGACCGGCGGCGCCGGTGCAGATCAGCCGATGCCGCCGGAAAGCCTGTTATATTGGGTTTCAGCCGTAAAGACGCTGCTGCTGCTCGGTGCGCAGCCAGTCCACGGCGAAGGAGATAAACTCCGAATTTGTCATGCGGTGTCCGTCGCAGACGCCGTACTCCCAGCCGTTCCGTCCGTCGGCATTCTCCCAAGCCTGCGTGATTGCGTGCCGGATCGAACGCTCGACGCGCGAAGGCGTGCTGTGCAGCAGCTCTGCAACGGCAGGATAAATCAGATTCATCATGCAGCCGCTGGGGATATCCTGCCGGTAGGCGGTCATGATCGCACAGCGGAGATAGTGAAAGCCGCGCAGATTCGTCGGAATCCCGAAGCAGTGCAGCAGATGCGTCACGGCATATTCCGGATCCTTCCGGCTGACAGCCGTCTCCTGCGCCGCTTCGCGCACGCCGCAGAGCCGGTAGACATAGGATACCAGCTCCGGAATATCCTGCGTACATGGTACATAATGCACGCCCTGCTGCGTCAGAATCCGCGCAAGCCCGTCATTTTTCCTGTTGTACAGCACGAGGATCACAAGCTCGGAATGCCGGAGCAGCTCCTCGGTCAGCACGGGAACATGAATGGTTTCTGCGGTCAGATTGAGAATGAGGACATCCGGATGCTCTGTCCGGACGGCGGCGGTTAGCTTGTCATGCCTCTGGAGCCGCGTCACAGCCCAATCCCCCTCTCCGGCGAAGGCTGCTGCGATGTTTGCCGCGGACTCATCGCCGATATCGCCGATGATAATGCGTAGTTGTTTATTCATTTTTCCTTCTCCTTTGCTTTCTTGTTCTATATTTATCTGCAATAATTATTATATCAATTTTAATACAGCGGTGTCAAGGGATTATCCTGCGGATTCATGTCGAAAATTGCTGAAACCCCTGCAAATTGTCGAGCGCCTGTCCGGTATGATAATCCGGCGCACTGCCGCATATGCTGTTGCGAAGGGAGGAATGCGCGGATGCGTGATCTGATTTTTGCGGTGCTTTGCAGCGGGATACCGGCATCGCTGCTCGGGATGCTCGGCATTGCGGCGCTGCTGACGGCAGTTGATCTTCCGTTTCCGTTTCATACGGCGGCAGCGGCGGCTCCGCTGCTTTCGGGCTGCTTTCTTGCGGCGTACCGCGCCGGCAAACGGCAGCGCCGCGGCGGACTGTACTGCGGCTTTCTGGCGGCATTCCTGCTGACGGCGCTCTGGTACGCGGCTGCGTGTCTTTTCTGCCGCAGACTGTATCTGCCGGTGCTGCTTCTGCTGAGCCTGCCCTGCGGTATGTGCGGCGGTGTCTGCGGGGTCAATACGCAGCTGCCTGTTCCGCACAGACGGCCGCATGCGGCAAAACGGCTGTCCGGACAGCTTGCAATTTCGCATGAAGCCAAATCCGGAATCCGCAGGGCAAAGCGGAAAAATGCCGCGCAGCAACCCGATGAAAATGACGCAGCAAAACACGAAATGTTGCTGACACATTCCTCTGATATCGGCAAAATTTTGTGCACGTATACAAAGAATGTGAAAAGATGAAGAAAACCCTTGATTTTTTTCCAAAACATGATACAATAGATTTAGCACTCGGAGCTAATGAGTGCTAAAAGTCTCTCGCAGAGAGTGCTAAACGACCGGAAACCGGACGCACCGGCTTCCGAATATAGAACAGGAGGAACCATATCATGACTATCAAACCTTTGGCTGACAGAGTTGTGATCCGCATGACCGAAGCGGAGGAGACCACAAAAGGCGGCATCATTCTGACCGCATCCGCACAGGAGAAACCGCAGGTTGCAGAGGTAATTGCTGTCGGTCCCGGCGGCGTCGTGGAAGGCAAGGAAATCACGATGTATGTCAAGGTCGGCGATAAGGTGCTGCTCAGCAAGTATGCAGGCACCGAGGTCAAGCTGGACGGTCAGGAGTACACAATCGTCAAGCAGAACGATATTCTCGCAGTCGTCGAGTAATACCGCGGCTGATTCTTTGATTTACTGATTCTGAAAGGAGCTTATATATCATGGCAAAAGATCTGAAATACGGCGAGGAAGCAAGAAAGGCGCTTCAGGCAGGTATTGACAAGCTGGCGGATACCGTCAAGATCACTCTCGGTCCGAAGGGCAGAAATGTCGTCCTCGACAAGAAATTCGGTGCACCGCTGATCACCAATGACGGCGTGACCATTGCAAAGGAAATCGAGCTGGAGGATCCGTTTGAGAACATGGGCGCACAGCTCGTCAAGGAAGTCTCCGTCAAGACGAATGACGCAGCCGGTGACGGTACCACGACCGCTACCCTGCTCGCACAGGCAATCGTCCGCGAGGGCATGAAGAATATCGCAGCAGGTGCAAATCCGATGATCCTGAAGAAGGGTCTCGATAAGGCTGTCAATACCGCTGTTGAGACCGTCAAGTCCAATTCCAAGGCTGTTGACGGCAGCGCGGATATCGCAAGAGTTGCAACGATCTCCTCTGCGGATGAGACAATCGGCAAGCTGATCGCCGAAGCAATGGAGAAGGTCTCCAAGGACGGCGTTATCACGATCGAGGAATCCAAGACCGCTGAGACCTACAGCGAGGTCGTTGAGGGTATGCAGTTTGACCGCGGCTATGTCAGCCCGTATATGGTCACCGATACCGATAAAATGGAAGCTGTCTATGACGACGCATTCCTGCTGATCACCGATAAGAAAATCTCGAATATTCAGGAGATTCTGCCGCTGCTCGAGCAGATCGTCCAGAGCGGCAAGCGCCTTGTCATCATCGCTGAGGATGTCGAGGGCGAAGCTCTGACCACGCTGATCCTGAACAATCTCCGCGGCACATTCAAGTGCGCAGCGGTCAAGGCACCGGGCTTCGGCGACCGCCGCAAGGAGATGCTCGAGGACATCGCAACCCTGACCGGCGGCGAAGTGATCACTGCTGATCTCGGCCTTGAGCTCAAGGATACCCAGCTGACACAGCTCGGCCGTGCGCGTCAGGTTGTTATCTCCAAGGAGAACACCATTATCGTTGACGGCGCAGGCGATTCCGAGGCGATCAAGGCAAGAGTCGCACAGATTCGCTCCGAGATCGAGAATTCGACCTCTGATTTCGACCGCGAGAAGCTCCAGGAGCGTCTGGCAAAGCTGGTCGGCGGTGTTGCTGTGATCAAGGTCGGTGCACCGACTGAGATCGAAATGAAGGAGAAGAAGCTCCGTGTTGAGGATGCACTCGCTGCAACGAAGGCTGCTGTCGAGGAAGGCATCGTCGCCGGCGGCGGTGTTGCACTGCTGAATGCTGCGGATGCTGTCTCCAAGCTCGTTGATACCCTTGAGGGCGACGAGAAGACCGGTGCGAAGATCATTCTCCGCGCACTTGAGGAGCCGATCCGCCAGATCGCTGCAAACGCAGGTCTTGAGGGCTCGGTTATCATCGAGAACATCAAGCGTGCAAACAAGACCGGTTACGGCTTCAATGCTTACTCCGAGGAGTATGTTGATATGATTCCTGCCGGTATCGTCGATCCGACCAAGGTGACCCGTTCCGCACTCGAGAATGCAGCTTCCGTTGCTGCAATGGTGCTGACGACCGAGAGCCTTGTCACCGATATCAAGGAGCCGCTCCCGCCTGCACCCGCAATGCCTGCCGGCGGCATGGACTACTAAGGTATCGCTGCGCGATGATCTGAAACGGGTCTGCTCGCCCCAGACCCCGAATTTGTATAGAAAGCCGCTGAAATCTGCGTAGTTGCTGGATTTCAGCGGCTTTTGCGCATGGAGGATGTAGGAAGGAGGAAGTGAATAGTGAAAAACGGCGGTATCCGCTGCGCGGATAGATTGAAAATAAAAGCCGCTCAATCCGGCAAACAGGCTGAAATTGAGCGGCTATTTTTATGATATCAAAACTGGGATTCCAAAGGGACAAGTCCCTTTGGCGGAGTTTGAGGCAGAGCCTCATTATTGATCCGTCGGAGACACCTCTTATGACTGCGTGTAGGCGTCGATGCGCTCGAAGCCGTCGAGGAGGATGTCGCGGCGGGTGAATGCCTTTTCGGTACCGCGTGCAACGCAGGTCAGCGGGTCCTTTGCGGTGCGGCAGGGGACACCGAGCATACGGGTCAGATACGCCTCGAGACCGCCGAGCAGTGCGCCGCCGCCGGTCAGCAGGACGCCGTTCGCGCAGATATCGCCGACGAGTTCAGGCGGTGTTTCCTCCAGCACGCGGCGGATCATCTCACCGATTTCGTTGATATCGTCCTCCAGCGCCTCGGAGAGCTCCGCTTCGCTGAGGTCGCACTGATCGGGCAGACCGCGCGAGATATTGCGCCCCTTGACCTGTGCGATGACATCCTCCGCCGGATTATAGAGATTGCAGAGCGTCTTTTTCACCTGCTCCGCGGATTTTGCACCGAGCAGAATCTGATATTTATTCTGCACATAGCGGATGATCGACTGATCGAATTTATTGCCGGCGATTTTCATGGAACGCGCCGTGACAATGCCGTTCATCGAGACGACCGCAATATCGGTCGTGCCGCCGCCGATATCGACGACCATATGACCGACGGGACGGTTGATCGAGATGCCTGCGCCGAGCAATGCGGCAAGCGGCTCCTGAATCAGATGCACCTTGCGCGAACCGGTGCTCATGGCTGCATCGAGAATCGCGCGCTTTTCGACGTCCGTAATCAGCGAGGGCACGCAGATCACAATGCGCGGCTTGATGATGCGCGCACCGGCAACGACGTCAATCAGCTCGCGGATGAGCGCCTGCGTCAGGATATCGTCCGAAATGACGCCGTCCTGAAGCGGATGCACGACCGCGATATACGAGGGGGAGCGCCCCTCCATTTTATAGGCCTCCTCGCCGACGGCGACCACGCGCTCCGTGCGCTTGTTGAACGCGATCACGGAGGGTTCATTCAGCACAACGCCCTTGCGGCGCTTTGTGATAATGATATTCGCCGTACCGAGGTCAATTCCGATATCCATGGTATTGCTTCCTTTCCTGCGGGCAGGACCCGCTGCCGTTTTGTTTCGCCTTTATTTTTCGATATATGATTTTATCTTTCTGTCGGGGATGATTCCGATGCCGGAAACCGGTAAACCATGAGGTATTCTTCATCCGTTTCGCCGATTGTCTGAAAGCCGAGCTTCCGGTACATTTCAGCGGCATAATTCTCTTTCTGCACAGACAGCGACGCCTGCCGGTAACCGGTCTGCGCCAGATATTTGAGCATGGTCTGCATCAGCGCCGTCCCGATATGATGTCCTCTGTATTCCGGATACAGTGAAATCGCAAATGACGGCGTATCATCGTCGATATGCCCGTAATCATCCATGATGCGCACCCAGACGGCGCCGATGATGCGTCCGCCGACCGCCGCAACAAAGCATGCATCGCCCTTCTGCGCACCGAAATTCTGCGTATAGACCTGCAATTCCGGCAGATTTATGATCTCGCGCGGCGGTGCCTCGACGCCTTCCGGAATGAAGATCGCCTCATAGAGAAAATCATTCAGAATATCATATTCATCCGGCTTGATCGGTCTGATCTGATAATCCGTGACCGCATAGCAGATTTCGCCCTCCGGTGATTCCCCTGCTCTGCGGAAACGCTCGACGGTTTCCGTGCGCTGCATACGGGATTTTTGCAGTACCCTGCCGGATTTTGGATTTGCGGCGCGGTGATAGGCTTCGAGCTTGA
>CAMHUJ010000126.1 GCA_946188175.1 uncultured Ruminococcus sp. | reverse complement strand
CGACGCAAACGGCATTGTACACGTTTCCGCAAAGGATCTCGGCACCGGCAAGGAGCAGAATATCACGATCACGTCCTCGACCAACATGAGCAAGGAAGATATCGACCGCGCAGTCCGCGAGGCAGAGCAGTTTGCCGAGGAGGATAAGAAGCGCAAGGAGTCCGTCGATGCGAAGAACAACGGCGAATCGCTCGTCTTCCAGTGCGAGAAGGCACTCAAGGAATTCGGCGACAAGGTTTCCGCTGAGGATAAGGCACCGATCGAGAGTGCAATGAATGACCTCAAGGAAGCACTCAAGAGCGACAATACCGATGATATCAAGGCAAAGACCGAGGCGCTCCAGAATGCGTTCTATGCGCTGAGCTCGAAGGTCTATCAGCAGGCAAATCCGAACGGCGGCGCACCGGATTTCAGCAATATGAATATGGGCGGCGCTGCACCGGAGAGCAACGGCGGCAATGATGACGGCGTTGTCGATGCAGACTTTACCGAGGCATAAGAAACGATCAATATGCGTCAGGGGTGGAATGTCCTTCCGCCCCTCTCGCCGTACCCTGACGCATTACGAAAGGATACATCCGGATGAATGACAAACGCGATTACTTCAAAATGACGGTTGCTGCGCTGACGATCCTCGGCATGATGCTGCTGTTCTATGCGCTTTCGCCGATTCCGGTACTGCATCTGGCGGCTGCTTGCCGCAGGAATGTGGTATAATGGTCTGTATTTTATGCGCGGACGCGTTGTCTGCGCGAGGTTTTCAAACATAACACGAAAGGGTGTAGGATAAATGGCTGACAAAAGAGATTATTACGAGGTACTGGGCGTCAGCAGATCCGCGACGGATGAAGAGCTGAAAAAGGCTTACCGTCAGCTTGCCAGAAAATTTCATCCGGATCTGCATCCGGACGATCCGACCTGTGAGGAGAAATTCAAGGAGATCACGGAAGCCTATGAGGTGCTTTCCAATCAGGAGAAGCGCCAGATGTACGATCAGTACGGTCATTCCGCATTTGAAAACGGCGGCATGGGCGGTGCTGCGGGCGGCGGCTTCTCCGATGTCAGCGAGATTCTGGAGAGCCTGTTCGGCGGCATGGGCGGTATGTTCGGCGGCGGAACCCGCATGAACAATCCGAATGCACCGCGTCAGGGTAGAGATTTGCAGACCAGCGTCACGATTGACTTTATGGATGCCTGCAACGGCAAATCACAGAAGGTCGATGTACAACGTATGGAGACCTGCCCCGACTGCCACGGCAGCGGCAGCGCAGGCGATTCCGGCTCTGAGGTCTGTCCGGAATGTCAGGGACGCGGCTCGGTCAAATCCATGCAGCGGACGCCGTTCGGCATGATTTCCTCGACAAAGCCCTGTCCGCACTGCGGCGGCAAGGGCAAGATCATCAAGAGCCCCTGCCAGAAGTGCCGCGGCGCAGGCAGAGTGCGCGTCACCAAGAGCATCAATGTCGATATTCCCGCCGGTATTGACGACGGAACCGCAATGCGCGTCACCGGTATGGGTGATGCAGGCGTCAACGGCGGTCCTGCCGGCAATCTGATCGTCGGCATTAATGTCAAGCCGCATCCGATCTTCCAGCGCGAGGGCTATGATATCCACTGCGATATCCCGATCACCTATGCGCAGGCGGCACTCGGCGACGAGATCGTTGTCCCGACAATCGACGGTAATGTCAAATACCGCATCGGCGAGGGCACGCAGACCGGAACCGTATTCCGTCTGAGGGGCAAGGGCGTCAAGAAGCTCCAGCGCCCCGACCGCGGCGACCAGTATGTCAAGGTGTTCGTCGAAGTGCCGAAGGGGCTGAATAAGAAGCAGAAGGAACTGCTCCAGCAGCTCGAAGCCTCGCTCGAATCGAAGAACTATGCCAAGCGCGACAACTTCTTCAAGAAGCTCAAGGATTTGATCGGCGGTAAGCAGGGCTGACCGCATCACAGCAAATATCATGAACCCGAAGGCGATTCAGCTTTCGGGTTTTCTTTTCGCGCATTTGGAACAGCTTATTGATGCAAAAGAAGTATCCGCTTCGCGGATGCGATTACGGAATGGGCACTTCTCTTCACTTTTACAATCGCCCATTACTTTTCAAATCATCCGCCGCAGGCGGATACCGCAACGCCTCACTTCTCTCTCCTCACTTCTAACTTTTTCCTTCCTCTCTTCTTCATTTTTAACAATTCTGTCATTGAAATTTTCGACATAATGTGATATAATAAATCTACTTATATTCATCTGGGAAAGGATTTCATTATGAATGCAGATATTCAAAAGCTGACCGAGAGCATCGGCAGCGTGATCGTCGGAAAAGATCAGGTCATCCGCTGCGTGATCGCCGGATTGCTCTGCAACGGTCATATTCTGATCGAGGATGTGCCGGGCGTCGGCAAAACACAGCTTGCAGCGGCACTCTCGCGTTCTATCGGCGGCAGCTTCAACCGTATCCAGCTGACGCCGGACGTCATGCCCTCGGACATCACGGGTTATTCCATGGTCAACCAGACGACCTTCGAGCTCGAATACCGCGCGGGCGCGGCAATGTGCAATTTCCTGCTCGCGGATGAGATCAACCGTGCCTCTCCGAAGGTGCAGTCCGCGCTGCTCGAGGTCATGGAGGAGCATCAGATCTCGATTGACGGTGTGACGCATAAGCTGCCGCAGCCGTTTATGGTGCTTGCAACGCAGAATCCTGTCGAGACCTACGGTACCTATCATCTGCCGGAGGCGCAAATGGACCGCTTCTTCATGCGCGTGAGTATGGGCTATCCGAGTGAGGATGAGGAAATGCAGATTCTGACGCGCACGGAGCATCACAATCCGCTTGAAAATATCAAGGAGGCTGCGCTGCATCCGGAGGATATCCTCAGATTGCAGGAGCAGGTCGAGGCAGTGTTCGTCAGCGATGCGGTACGCCGCTATATTCTGCAAATTGTTGCCGCGACGAGAAACCATGAGGCACTGACGCTCGGTGCATCGCCGCGCGGCTCGATTGCGCTCTATAAGGCTGCCAAGGCAAATGCATTCCTCTCCGGCAGAGACTATACGCTGCCGGATGATGTCAAGGATATGGCGGAAAGCGTGCTCGCGCACCGTCTGATTCTCTCGCCGAAGGGCAAGGCACAGCAGGGTGATGCACGCAGCGTCGTGGCTGAGGTGCTGGCAGCTGTTCCTGTGCCGATGGAATCCGAAAAATGACGGCAGGGTATATTTGCACGCTTATTATCGCGCTGATTTTCATGCTGTACATGGACGGCAGCATCGGCGTGATGATGCTCAGCTTTCTGATTCTGATGCCGCTGATTTCCGTGATCATGACGCTGCTGGTGCGCCGGAAGCTGACGCTGACGCTGGAGCTGCCGGATTCCGCAAGCAAGCATCAGCAGGTCTCTGCGATCATAAAGCTGGAAAAGGATACAATCCTGCCGATGCCGTTTCTCCGGCTGAATCTTCATGCGGATGCGCATTTTGAGGTGCTGAATCCGAAGGCGGATCCGCTGCCGCCAAAGCCCGATGAAACCAAACTGACGCGCGGGCAGTTCCAGCGGAAATACAGCTACTGGAAAAAGCTGCGGAAAACACAGCTTCTGCCCGATACGCTGCCGATCTGTCTTTCCATGGGAACGGCGCGTGAAGCGGAATACCGTATCCGGCTGACGCCGCGGTTCTGCGGCAGCGGTGCCGTAACACTGTCGGAGATTCGTCTCTCGGATTATTTCGGTATGTTTCAGATGAAGCTGCGTGAGGAGAAAAAGGCGCATCTGCTGATTACGCCGGAGATTCCGGAGCTGAAAGCGAATTCCTCGCTGTTCCGTTCCGTTTCGACGGCGGTTGCCGCAGCGGATGAGGAAACCGATGCGACACCGACGCATTCCGCGTCTGCCATGCCGGGCTATGAGCACCGTGACTACATCCCCGGTGATTCGCTTAAGCGCATCAACTGGAAGCTCTCCTCGAAGCGCCGTCATCTTATGGTGCGCAAGGATGAGCCGATTGCGCTGGCAAGACTTTCCGTCGTGCTGGATTTCCGGCGCGATACACGGGATATACCGATTGAAACGCGGCTGGCGGCAGAGGAGCAGCTGATCGAAACGGCGCTGGGCTTTCTGATGCTCTGCGCACGCTACGGTTATCCCTGCAAGCTCTGCTATCCGGATGCCGCGGGGGAATGGAGCAGCTTTTCGATTGATGACGGCGAACAGCTTGCCGTCGAATCGGTCAATCTGCTGCGCGGCGGCTTCCGCTCTGCGGAGGAGCTTGGTGTTCTTCCGCCGCTGCCGCCTGCGCTGATGCAGGAGACGGGCAGTGTACTGCTCTATTTCACGGCAAATGCCGGTGCGGAGACTGCCGCTGTGCTGGAGGCGTTTCCGGCGCTTCTGTATCTGGTTGTGCCGGAGCAGGATTCCGAATGCAGTGCGGTGCCGAAGAACGGCTCGCTCTGGCTTGTGACGCAGGACCGCCGTCTGGTACAGGCAGGCGGAGAGGTCTGATGCGCTTTTTCAGTTCCGTACAGAAATCTGGTGAGAATATTGAAAACAGAGAATTTTTTGCAGGAGCATCCGTTTCTGCGGCGGCTGATTCAGCCGAAACAGATTCCGCTGCTCTTTTCCGTGACGATCATCGCCGGAATCTTCTATCACTATGCGCCGAAGCTGACATGGCTCTGGATCATCCTTTCGCTGGTGATTCAGTCGCTGCTGTTCAGGCTGTTTGATTATGTCAAGAAGCATCCGCTGCTCGGCGGCATTGCATATGTCATGACGGGCGCTGCCTTTGTGGCAGTGGCATTCGGATTGATTCACCTCGGCTTTGATACGGTACCCTTTGCGCCGTCCGACCAGAATAAGCAGCTCAATTTTCTGGTCTGGTTCCTGACGCCGCAGTCCGTTCTGACGATGGGAAGCTATGATGCCGCTGACAGCATCATCCTGAGTGAACAGATGCAGTGGCTTTCGACGGAATATCTCGGCTATACGCTGGCACTGTTTACGCTGTTTTCCATGTTCATTGCAACAACGGCATATTATTTCACGCTGGTGCGTTACCGCGTGCTGATGTCTTTTGTTGTGATGATCTTTCCGTTTGCGATCTACGCGAAGGAAAACGAAACGATGCCGGTGCTCTCGATCATCATTCTGCTCGTCTGCTATTTTGCCGTTATGATCTACTGCCGTCAGGCGCACGGCGAGGATGCCGCGGTCGTGCAGAAATATGAACCGGATACCGTCAGCAGGCTCTCCATGCCGAATAAAAAATCAGCGTATGCAAAGGTCAAGCCGGAGCTGCTGGACGGTGCGTTTTTCAATGCGACCGGTATCTTCATGGCTGCTGCGACAATATTTGTGCTGGTGATTCCGAAGCCGGAGGTCGAAGCCGACCGTACCCTCTTCGACTCGCTGCTCGATTTCTCGGCGCTTTCGGATGTCCTCATGGATGCGATCAGCGCCTTTGCAAACAGCTCGGACGGCACCAGCTTTGAGCTGACGAATTATTCGCGTTCGCTGTTCTATGCTGACTGCAAGGAACCGCTGAATTTGCAGTTCCGGACGTTCAGCAATTACGATTATGATGCGGATATCTGGTTTGCCTCGGAATATGACGGCAGACCGGATGCAAACGATAAGCGATATGTCCTGCGCGACGGCTTCCGGACGGTTGCGGAAACCGCTGATCCGGATCAGGTGATCGGTGCGCTGTATGCGCTTGCAAAATCCGATCCGGAATTTGCGGAAACCTGCGGCTTGCAGGAGTTCGCCGCGCAGCGGCAGCCGAATGCCGAGCCGTATTATACGGATCTGCTTGTGGAATCTGCGACCTACGGCAAATTCAGCGTATTTCCGG
>CAMHUJ010000125.1 GCA_946188175.1 uncultured Ruminococcus sp. | reverse complement strand
CGACGATCTCCGGATAATAGCCGTTTCCGAGAATTACTTTTTTCAGCTTTGACGGAACGCCAGCCGTCAGCAGCAACGGCTGAAACACATCGCGGTCTACATGTTCATCGCGAACAGAATCGCTCAGTATGTAAATGCAGCTTTCCCATTTGCCCTTTTGCGGAAGCGCACGCAATGCTGCTGCCTTCTCCTCTGAAATCACTGGCTTTGCATAAGGAAACTCCGGTGCATCCGGTTTTTTCATCAGCGACCACTTGTATCCGTTTCCGTCCGGCGTCAGCAGCGGGATGACATTCAGTGTATCATCCAGACCGAGCTTAGTCTTTGAGACCGTTTTCAGTTTCCCGGCAACCTCATGTGCCGCCCGTAAAGCCTCTGCCAGAAGCCGGAAATCCTCCTTGGTTTTTATATAATCGGGCATAAGATAGCTTTGCATTTTCAGAAATGTCGGATAGCGCTTTTTTCCGTTGAATTTGATTGTGTGTGCATCCCCGTATGCTTTTGCAGCATTTACAATCGGCGCAGGAATCTCGCTCTTATCTGTTAGTTCAAGCCGGAGACAATTCTGTGAGATCACAGTTGCAAAGGAATTTTCAAACGCATTCTGAAAAATCTGATACAGTGACCAAAGACCTTCATCGCCGATATATAACCCAAGAGCGATACATACACCGATTGAGCCCGTGACGGAGCAGTATCCAATCTCACCGTTTGAAAGACATACAGCAAATATATCGGTATCGTTCAGTTTATTCCAGAGCTTATCGCTGCGGTATTGAAACGCTGCCTCAAATACTGCGTCGTCAATATCTGCCTTTTCTGTTTTCTCCGGCAGAGGGGCCAGATTAGCTGATTGCACAATTGAAGGTGTGCTCTGTTTACGGGTTGTCATCGTAATCGGCGGATACGATTCTTCCGGCTTATTATATTCGTCATAGTCAAAGTCCTCGTCAAAAACCGGATACTGCTCCGGCGGTTCGCCCTTCATGCGGACAATTTCCGATTCCTTTGTGGTTTCATCGAGTACCTGAAGCACCTTGCACTGGAACCGCCATTCATCTCCATAATCAAACAGAAATTTGAAGGCTTGCCCTTTGAAAAGGCGCAGTTTTGTTAGTTTGATCTCATCTGCAAACGGCGGTGTGTCGTCATAGGGGGAATGATACACATTTCCACGCGACCACCATTTGTCATCCATGAAAAATGCATACAGATGATCATGATCGAATTCAAATGCCCAAAGAATTGTATCCGCAAGATCATGCAGCGTCTTGTTGCCGGATATTCGCAGATGACGGTAGCAGCCTTTCCCGACAGATACGCTGATAATATAGGATATATTTTTCGAGTAAATCCTTGATTTCATATAATCACTTCCGTATAGAAATAATCGTGCCCGCTTTTTCGGGCAAATATGTCACGATGAATACAATACACCGGCCTTACAGATACCAAACCGGTATCGCAAGGATATTCTCCCGTAAAACTCTGGGCTGCGGACACATACATACGACTGCACCGGTTCCTCGTTTCTTGTCAGGAATCTGATCAAGCACAGTGAATGCACTTGTCATATCTGCTGTGACATTGGATGCCTGTTTGATCTCAATCGGATACAGAACGCCGTTCTCCTCGATAATGAAATCAATTCCGCTTTCGACGGCAATCTCCATGCCGTCTTTTTTTGTCTTCTTTTTGTCTTTTCCGCGATAATAGGAAACAAAATACCGATAGTCCAGTCCACGGTTGGAATAGGATTTCAGAATTTCAGTGATTACATATGTTTCAAATATTTGTCCGCTCATTGCACCGCAAGCCAGAGCATCCGGCGTAAGCCATCTTGTTAAATACGCAGCAAGCCCCGTATCCTTGAAATAAATCTTGGGCGTTTTGATTGCCCGCTTCAATGCAGAAGCCGTGTATGGCTCCAGAATATATATAATACCCGTTGCTTCCAGAATGGATATCCAGTGCTTGACGGTCATAGCATCCTTGCCGATTTCATCCGCAATATTGGTATAATTGAGCATCTGCCCTGTTCTCGCGGCAACTGCAACCATGAACCGCCGAAAATCGTTCAGATCCTGAACGGCAGTCAGCTTTCTGACATCCCGTTCCAGATATGTTCTGATATAGCTGCCGAAGAAAAGAGACCAATCGACATCCTTGTTCTGCAATTCCGGATATCCGCCGCGATGAATCATCTCCCAGATGTTTGCGACCGGAACGGCTGACTGATTCCTTCTTGCCAGGTAATCCATCGTGGGGATAAACGGATCCTTGAACGGGCAGTTCTGTATTTCTCTGAGGGAGAGTCCACTTAATTTCAGAACGCCGATTCTGCCGGACAAGGATTCTGATGCCTTTTCCATTAGCTCAAGAGGCTGTGAACCAGAAAGGCAGAACATTCCTCGATCCTTGCTTTCATCACACTTGATCTTGATGAACCGGAATAAGCCCGGCGCCCGCTGTACCTCGTCGTAAATAACAGGTGGCGGATTCAGCATCATAAATTCGTTTGGGTTTTCATTTGCCTGTGCTTCGATAAAAGGATCATCAATGGGAACATATCTTTTATCAGGAAACAGCTCCTGAAGAAGTGTCGATTTTCCCGTCTGGCGAGCGCCGGTCAAAAGTACACCTTTGAAGGTGCCGTTCACTTTCATAACGATGTCTTCGATATGCCGGTGAATAAAATCCATACAGCCTCCTTTTTCGACGAATCCAGAATAGCTTTCTGCTTCTGTCGCTATTATATCATTTTCTGATACAATAGTCAAGATGGTATTGCTGAATTTGAAATCCCGAATTTTAGTTTGACTTAAAAGCTTTCACTTTCAATATCAAATATCTTGTGCTTTGAGCCAGGATATGATACAATAATAGCAGAAATGTTGCAGAGGTGATTTCATGAAAACACTGATCCTGAACGGCTCTCCGCGAAAAGAGGGTGATACTGCTTTCCTGATAAACAAGCTGCTGTCCCGTCTGTACGGCGAATACAAGATCGTTGATTGCTATACTGCGGATATTGCACCATGTATCGACTGCCGCTGCTGTCGTGAGAAGCTATCCTGTCCGATCAGGGATGAAATGCAGGAAATCTATGCGTATCTTTCGGAATGTGATCATGTCATTATTTCCTCGCCGGTGCATTATGCAGAGTTGTCGTCGGCGCTGCTGAAGGTCGCAAGCCGGTTTCAGATATACAGTTCTGCACAGATTTTCCGGCATGATGCACTGCCGGTAAAAGCAAAACACGGTGCAGTTCTGTTGACACAGGGCGGAAGCGGCGGTGCTGAAAGCGCATACGAAACAGCGCGCCTGATTCTTCAGAGCATCGGCATCAAAGAGATCTATCCGCTTGTTTGCAGCAGAAATACAGATCATCTGCATGTTGTGAAGGATGAACAGGCAATCAGCGATGTACTGAAACTCGCAGAGCGGCTGAACACAGTTGAAGATACTACGCAGAATCATGGAGATACGCCGCAGGTCACATGGAGAAGCACACCGCAGGAGAAGATCGCATTATTTCGTTCGCTGTTTCGCGGCCGTGAGGATGTATATGCGTTGCGGTATGAGAATCCGATGAACGGGAAGCACGGATATACACCGGTATGCGAAAACAAATGGAAGCCCGGTATCTGCGATATGCAGAAAACAAAATGTCCGAAATGCAGGAATCGCCGCTTTGCACGGCTGACAGATGATGCGGTTTTCAGACATCTGATCGGCAAGGATGAGCTGTGTCGGGATGTCATCGGCATTTATCCGATGCTGCCTGATGAAACAACCAGTTTCCTTGCGATTGATTTTGATGACGGCGACTGGCAAAAGGATATTTCTGCGGTCAGAGATGTATGCAGAAGCAACAATATTCCCTGTGTAGCCGAACGCTCCCGTTCCGGAGAGGGCGGACATCTGTGGGTATTCTTTGACACGCCGATTCCTGCGGCAAAAGCGCGAAAACTGGGCAGCGGATTGCTGACGGAAGCAATGAAGCAGCGCCATGAAATCAAATTCGATTCGTATGACCGGATGTTCCCGAATCAGGATACAATGCCCGTCGGCGGCTTTGGTAATCTGATCGCGCTGCCGCTGCAAAAGCAGGCTGTGAAGCGCGGCAATTCCGTTTTCGTGGATGAATACTTTATGTCGTATCATGACCAATGGGCATTCTTGTCCGGTGTTCAGAAAATGTGCGAAGCAGATGTGGATGCTGCAATTGAAACGCTGTGTGATCAATCCGAGTTGGGCGAATTATATCAGGAGAAACCGGAACAGACGGGTGAGCCGTGGAAGCTGATCCCGCAGGACGAAACCTATTCATTGCCGGACACTCTGCGTATTGTGCTTGCGAATATGCTGTATATTCCGAAAAGCGGTTTGCCGCAGAATGTATTGAATAAAATGAAGCGCCTTGCCTGCTTCAAAAATCCGGATTTCTATAAGGCACAGGCAATGCGGATGCCGACCTACGGAAAACCGCGTATCATCAATCTTTCAAGCGAAGATGAGAAATATTTGATGCTGCCGCGCGGATGTCAGGAAAGCTTAACTATATTTTTATCAGAGCACGGCTGCAAGCCTGAGATTGACGATCAGCGCTTGACCGGCAAACCGATTGATGTGCAGTTTCAGGGCGAATTGCGTCCTGACCAGCATGAGGCGGTGCAGACACTTTTGCAATATGATACCGGTGTATTGGCAGCAACAACCGCATTCGGCAAAACCGTCGCAGCAATCGGAATGATTGCAGAGCGGAAAGTCAACACACTGATTCTGGTGCATACGCAGGCACTTTTGCAGCAATGGAAAAAGGCACTGGAGCAGTTTCTGAATATCAGGGAAGTATTGGCAGAACAGCCGAGAAAACGCGGCAGAAAAAAGCAGCTTTCTGTTATCGGACAGCTTGGCGGAACAAAGAACACGCTGTCCGGCATTGTTGATATTGCGATTATGCAGTCGCTGATCACAGATCATGAAGTGAAGCCGCTTGTTAATGACTACGGGATGATCATTGTTGACGAATGTCATCATGTTTCGGCGGAGAGCTTTGAATGTGTACTGAAAGCTGTCCACGCAAAATATGTCTATGGTTTAACCGCGACACCGAAGCGCTCCGACGGGCATCAGCCGATTATCTTCATGCAGTGCGGCGCGATCCGCTATTCTGCCGATGCGAAGGACTATGCTGCAAAGCACGGATTTTCACATATTCTGGTGCCGCGTTTTACAAAATTCCGCACGGACATTTCTGACGATAAGCCGACAATTACGGAAGTGTACAAGCAAATTACAGAAAGCGAATATAGAAATACATTGATTGTCAATGATATAAAAATGGTTGTTCATAGCGGCAGGACACCAATCGTGATTTCCGAACGAATGACGCATATCCGGCAACTTGCAGATTTGCTGAACGATGCAGCAGATCATGTGATCGTGCTCAGTGGTCAGGGTACAGCAAAGACAAAACGGGAACAGCTTGAACTGGTGCATTCCGTCCCGAAAACGGAATCTATGATCATTCTTGCAACAGGCAAATACGCCGGAGAGGGCTTTGACGAGCTGCGGCTGGATACGCTGTTCCTTGCAATGCCGATTTCATGGAGCGGAACGCTGTCGCAGTATGTCGGTCGGCTGCATCGTGATTATCCGGGCAAAAGCAGCGTGATGATTTATGATTACGCGGATATTCATGTGCGAATGCTTGAAAATATGTATAAGAAACGGCTGCGCGGATATGCAAAGCTCGGGTATGCACCTGAGCTGATTCATCAGAACGGATTCCGGACCATTTACACGGAACATTATGAAAATGATCTGTTCAGAGAAATTGCCGCTGC
>CAMHUJ010000124.1 GCA_946188175.1 uncultured Ruminococcus sp. | reverse complement strand
TAGTTGGACGCGATCGCCGTGTCCGTATCCGCATTCAGATCGAGATGCTGAATCATGCCTTTGATAAACACGGTTTCATCGTCAATGTAGGTATTGAACAAGACCTGCACCGAATAGCCGCCGCCCGGCTTTTCGACAAGCTCGGCGCTCCCGACCTGATTCATATGCCGGATCTCGGCTGCCTGTTCGCGCGTCACATCCGTGAACATCACATGATACGGCGCCTGATCATACAGCAGATCGCGCGCAATGCCGAGCGCGGTCGTGAAGGTCGAAAACAGCATGGTCATCAGCGCGACGGCGATCATGATGCTGCATATTGTCAGCAAGGAATGCCGCTTCTGCGAGAAAATATAGCGTCGCGCCAGCAGAGACTCAAATTTCATGGCAGTCACCGCCTTACCGTCCGGTCAGAACGTCGCGCGTGATCTTGCCGTCTGCGAGCGTAATGACACGGTCACATTGCAGCGCGATGTTCTCATCATGCGTAATGATAATCATGGTCTGCTTGAATTCGCGGTTCGATTTGCGGAGCAGCGAACTGATCTCGGCGGAGTTTTTGCTGTCGAGGTTACCGGTCGGCTCATCCGCGAGAATGACGGAAGGCTCAGAAAAGAGCGCTCTGCCGATTGAAACGCGCTGCTGCTGACCGCCGGAGAGCTGCGAGGGCAGATGTGCCCTGCGCTGTTGCAGATCAAGCAGCGCGAGCAGATCGTCGAGGCGTTTTTTGTCGGGCTTTCTGCCGTCCATGATCATCGGCAGCGTGATATTTTCCTCTGCGCTCAGCACCGGGATCAGATTATAGAACTGATAGATCAGCCCGACCTGCCGCCGCCGGAAGATCGCAAGATTCTTGTTATTCTGCTTGTAGACATCCTGTCCGTCGAGAAAGACGCTGCCCGAGGTCGGACGGTCTACGCCGCCGAGGATATGCAGCAGCGTCGATTTGCCCGAGCCCGAGGGACCGATGACCGCAGCCCTTTGTCCTTTCGGGACGGTGAAGCTGACGTCGTCGAGCGCATTGACCTGTGTTTCGCCCTTGCCGTAGGTTTTGCAGAGATGTTCAACGGTTAAAAATTCCATGAGAGAATCCCCCTTTCGGTTGTCTGTGTTTATTATAGCATACAAATCTCTCTATTCCGTGACAGTAAAATTACAATTTTGTCACTTGCCCGCGCAGCCGCATGTTTGCCATAGGCAAACTGCGCCGGTTCGCTTGCGAACCATGGGATACCTTAACTCCTCACTCCTACTTCCTCCTTCCTACTTATCAAAATCATCGTCGGCAAAGCCGACACCGCAATTTCTCATTTCTCATTTTTCTCTTCCTTTCTGCTTTGAGTTTTCACCTGTTGAACATTGATTTTTTTGCTTTTATATGGTATAATATGTAGTTGAGACCGTTAGAAGCGGAAAATCAACAGAAAGAAGTGCATGATCATGACAAAGATTACCATTTTCTCCGGCTTCCTCGGAGCCGGTAAAACCACGCTGATCAAGAAGCTGATTCAGGACGGCTTCAAGGGCGAAAAGCTCGTGCTGATCGAAAACGAATTCGGTCAGATCGGCATTGACGGCGGATTTCTCAAGGAGGCAGGCATCCAGATCAATGAGATGAACTCCGGCTGCATCTGCTGCTCACTCGTCGGCGACTTCGGCAAGGCACTCCGTCAGGTGCTCGACGAGTATCATCCCGACCGCATCCTGATCGAGCCCTCCGGCGTCGGCAAGCTCAGCGACGTAATCAGCGCCGTGCAGAATCTCCATATGGAAGGCGTCGAGCTGGACGGCTTCACCACCGTTGTCGATGCAAAAAAGTGCAAGATGTATCAAAAGAACTTCGGCGAGTTCTTCAACAATCAGATCACCTATGCAAGCTGCCTGATTCTCAGCCATACCGCCGGTCTGACCGAATCGCAGCTGCATGAGACCGTCGAGCGTCTGCGTCAGTTCAATCCTGCGGCACCGATCGTCACGACCGATTGGGACGCGCTCTCCGGCGCACAGCTGATCGCTGCCATGACGCAGAAGAATACGCTTGATGATGAGCTCAAGGCTCTGCTTGAGGAGGAAACCGCGCATCATCATCACCACCATGACGACGATGATGATGAACATGAGCATCATCATCACCACGATCATGATGAAGACGAACACGAGCATCATCACCACCACGATCACGACGATGATGAGCACGAGCATCATCACCACCACGATCATGATGACGAGCACGAGCATCACCACCACGATCACGGTCCGGACTGCACCTGCGGCTGCCACGACCACGATCATGAGCATCATCATCACCATGCCGATGAAGTGTTCACAAGCTGGGGCATCGAAACGCCGAAGACCTATACCGCAGAGGCGATCACCGCAGCACTGGAAGCACTCGGCGATGAGGAGAAATTCGGTCTGGTTCTGCGTGCAAAGGGCATTGTCGCCGGCGAAAACGGTCAGTGGATTCATTTTGACTATGTCCCCGGCACACCGGATGTCCGCACCGGCAGCGCCGAGACAACCGGCAGACTCTGCGTCATCGGCTCCAAACTGAACGAAGCCAACATCGCAAAGCTGTTCTGCGCAGAATAAGGAGGACCATATGCCCAACAGTCAGGAGGAGTTCATCCCCGTATATCTGTTTCTCGGATTTCTCGAGGCAGGCAAGACAAAGTTCATGCAGGATGCACTCGAGGATGCCCATTTCAACAACGGCGAACGCACGCTGCTGCTCGTCTGCGAGGAGGGCGTCGAGGAATATGACACATCCAAATTCGAGGAATATGAAATCACCATGCGTGTGCTCGAGGACAGCAGCGAGCTGACCCCCGAAAACCTCGAACGCATGGCGAAGGAATGCCGCGCCGAACGTGTCATGGTCGAATACAACGGCATGTGGCAGATTCAGACATTCTTCGAGAATATGCCCGACGACTGGGCGGTGTATCAGGCGGTGTTCATCGCCGATGCGACAACCTTCATGAACTATAACGCAAATATGCGCAGCCTTGTCGTTGATAAGCTCAATATGTGCGAGCTGGTCTATTTCAACCGCTTCACAAAGGATATGGACGCGCAGAGCTATCATCAGATCGTGCGCGGCGTCACGCGGCGTGCGGATATCTACTATGAGTATCCGGACGGCGAGGCGGTGTTCGATGATATCGAGGACCCGCTGCCCTTTGATGTCAATGCGAAGAATATTGTCATTGAGGACCGCGATTTCGCCCTGTTCTACCGCGATCTCATGGAGGACACGAAAAAATACGAGAACAAGACCGTCACCTTCAAGGGACTTGCCGTCAAGAACAAGACCTTCCCGCCGAATATCTTTGCGGTCGGGCGGCATATCATGACCTGCTGCGTCGAGGATATCCAGTACAGCTGGATCGCCGCACAGTACGGACGCAATTTCGTGCCGCACAAGGATCACTGGGTCACGGTCACCGGCGCGATTGAGGTGCGCTTCAATCAGATGCAGGGCGTTTTCGTCCCGATGCTGCACATCACCAAGCTGACAGACGCAGAACCGCCTGAGCAGACCGTCGCAACCTTCTACTGATATACGGAACCGGAGCCGTCAAACGCTCCGGTTTTTTCGTATCTGTGTGCAAATGTGACAATTCAGTTACAATCCCCCGCTTTGCTGCTTTTACGCATAGAATCGAGAAAAATCACGTATCTGCTTTTATTTTACGCCGCTTTGTAAAAAAATCACAATCCAGCTATACAACTCTTTCTGAAAATTTGATAAAAAAACGGTAAAACCGCTTTACTTTTTTCAATTTTTGCGATATAATATACATAATAGCTCAAATATTGCTGTCCGGCAAAACAGAAAGGTAAGTGAAGGAGTGCAATCACGAGGGGGAATTGCATATGATAAAACATCTGAACGATAATTTTGAAACCGTTGAATATGAAGACAAACGGTTTGTCATGCTCTATGACAATGTCGAAACCGAATTCTATCCGACCCACTGGCACAATGCTATTGAGATCATCATGCCGATTGAGAACGGCTTTATCGTCGAGACCGGCGGCACGGAGTTCCGGCTGAATGAGCGCGAAATCCTCATCATTCCTTCCGGTGAGCTGCATACGCTGCCTGCACAGCCCGGCAGACGCATCATCTTTCAGTGCGATCAGGCGGTGCTGGTCAGCAATCAGGCACTTGAGCCCGTTATGGCTGTGCTCAATGCGCCCTTGCAGGTGACGCCGGAAACCGACCGAGACCTCTATCTGCGCACCAAAAAAGCCATGCTCGATATCTATTCGGATTACTACGAGGATTCCGAGATCGCAGATGTCAAAATCTATCTGAATCTGGCAAATATGCTCGTTGCGATCCGTGAGTTCCAGCTTGATCAGGCACGCGAAACGCTCGCCTGCGCCAAGGACAAAATGGTGCAGTATAACGAGAAATTCAAGCAGGTACTCAAATATATCGACCAGAATTATATGTATGACATTTCGCTGGATACACTTGCCGAAATCGCCGGATACAGCAAATTCCATTTCTCGCGCATCTTTAAGCAGTTCAATTCGATGTCCTATTTGCAGTACATCAATCTCCGCCGCACACGCGCCGCGGAAACACTCCTGCTCGACCCTGCAATCCCGATCACGGAGGTCGCCATGCAGGCAGGCTTCTCCAGTCTCTCGACCTTCAACCGCATCTTCAAGGAGATCAAGCACTGTACGCCTTCCAGCTATCAGCGCTTCTACTGCTCTGCCGGAAAGGGTCCGATGCAGACCGTCACACCTTCTGATATCTGATTTGACAAACAGTGCGTACCGCAGCCGGTGCGCACTGTTTTTTCATCTGTTTTTCTTTTAACTGTCATAATCCGGTGCTATAATGCAAGGTGGAAAATGGGTGGGCAGGCTCAAAGGAGGAATATATGGCGAAATCCTACAAGACGGCAGCGGTCGCATACGGGGCGGCGCTGCTCGGATTCACAGGCTTTCTGATGCTGGATACCTTCGTGCTCAGCTCCGCCAAGCAAACCGGTGCAACCGAGATGAATCTCTCTTTGTTTGCAGAGGAAACAAAAACGAGAACGACAACTGCAACAGAGCAGACGGATTCCACGGAGCTGGAAACCGACACCGAGAAGGATGCAACCGCTGCTGCCGTTCAAAAATCCGGCAGTACAACGACGGCTGTCTCCGGTACGGCATCCGAATCCGGCGAAGAAACGGTGACCGGCACTGCAAAACAGGTATCTGTCCCGCAGAAAACCGTCCGCACGGAAAAAGCGGACAATCAAAGCAAAACAGAAGACTCGAAAACAGACGCTGCAAAAACGAAAAAACCGAAAAAACAACAACTGCAACAACAGCCGTCACAACAACCACCACCGAGGAAACCGAACCGGAGCCCCGGTTCATCATCAATGATACCGAGTATCAGGATGAAAACATCAGCATTGCGCTCTCGCAGTATATCGAGAACGATACCTCGATCTATGTCGCGGATGTGCATGTCAGCTCGGCACAGTTTCTCAAAACTGCGTTTGCGAACGATACCTACGGCAAAAATATTACCGCGCCGACATCGGATATCGCTGCCGAACACGGCGCAATTCTTGCAATCAACGGCGATTTCTACGGCACGCACAATACCGGCTATGTCATCCGGAACGGCGTGCTCTACCGCGATCTTCCGCGCAATAACACCGATTTTCTCAATATCATGGCAGACGGCAGCTTCTTCATCACGACAAGCGATGAATACTCTGCGCAGGACCTGCTCGATATGGGCTCGTGGCAATGCTTCATGTTCGGTCCGCGCCTGATCGAAAACGGTGTGGTCACGGTCGATGAAAACTCCGAGGTCGCGCGCGCAATGGCAAGCA
>CAMHUJ010000123.1 GCA_946188175.1 uncultured Ruminococcus sp. | reverse complement strand
AGCGACAGCAGGAAATCCGAGAAGAAGCGATCCTCGGCGAATGCACCGAGATAATAGGCCGTGCCTCTGCCGTAGCTGTTGCGCGTCAGGCAGGGGAGATCGTCCGGCATGCAGGGATTGTCGTGCTCATAGACCGCGAGCACCTCTGCACCCTCTGCCGCAACACGCTCGCAGAGCCGTTCCAGCTGATAGGATTCCGCCAGCGGGAACGGTGCCTTGACGATCCGCATGGTCTCATGCTGATTCTCATAGAGCGGGTCGATCTCGAGGAAACGGATGCCTGCGAGCTCTGCAAGACCCTCTGCCGGTGTATCGCCCATATAGCAGAGATCATGTTCATCGACCAGACCGGTATGCATCGTCAGCAGGACGGTGCCGCCCTGTTTTACGTAGTCGCGGATGCGCTTTGCGACGTCGGCGCGCAGCATATAGAGCATCGGCACGAGCAGCAGATGATAGCCGGAGAAATCCATTTCCGAATTGACGAAATCGACGGCATAGCCTGCCTTCCAGAATTGCAGATACATCCGCAGCATCAGATCATTGTCGCCGATTGAGCCGTTGCGCGGTCCCTTGGCGTCATTGACCGCCCAGTGACTTTCGATATCATAGAGGATTGCGATATTCGCGGCTGTTTTCGCGCCGCAGAGACCGTCGAGCTTTTTCAGCATCGCGCCGACGCCGCTGACCTCATGAAAGACGCGCGTATCGGTGCGGTTTGCATGTGTCATGACGGCACCGTGGAATTTCTCGGCGCAGCCTCTGCTCTGCCGCCACTGGAAATACTGGATGCTGTCCGCGCCGTGTGCGAGATTTGCGATTGAGGTCAGGCGCAGGAAGCCCCATGTCTTCGGACGGCAGACCTCCATCCAGTTTGTCTGCGAGGGGGTGTTTTCCATGAGCAGGAAGGGCTTGCCGAGCATCGAGCGGCACATATCGGAGAATGCATCCGCCCAGAATGCGTTATAGGTCTCATCGCCGTCCGGCTGCGTATGCCAGTTCGGATAGCTGTCCCACGAGATAACGTCCAGCGATTTTGCGAGCTCCCAGTAATTGATGCCGTCATAGAAGCCCATGAAGTTCGCCGTGACGGGAATATTCGGATTTGCCGCCTTGAGCGGTGCGATCTCATTTTCAAAGAAGCTGCGTGTCTGCGCGGTGCAGAAGCGCTTCCAGTCGAGTGTCAGACCGTGGATGCAGGGCTCACCGATCGGCGAGGGCGATTCGATCTCGTCCCAGTCCGAATAGGTATGCGACCAGAATGTCGTCCACCATGCCTGATTGAGTTCATCGAGCGAGCTGTAGCGCTTTTTGAGCCATTCGCGGAACGCCGCCTGACAGAGATCGCAGTGGCATTCGCCCTGAATCTCATTGCTGACATGCCAGAGGATCACCGCCGGATGATCGGCGAAGCGCTCGGCGAGCTTGGTATTGATCTGCCGGACCTTTTCACGGTAGACCGGCGAGGTATAGCAGTGATTGTGTCTGCCGCCCTGCAAATCACGGACGCGCTCCGCACTGACGCGGCGGATCTCCGGATATTTTTTCGCCATCCACGAGGGCTTTGCGCCGGAGGGCGTCGCCAGAACGGTATAGATGCCGTTTGCATAGAGCTTGTTGATGATGTTTGCGAGCCAGTCGAGCTGATAGTCGCCCTCATGCGGTTCGAGGGACGACCAGGAGAAAATGCCGACGGAAACGCAGTTGATATTCGCCTGTTTCATCTGTTCGATATCCTGCGCGAGGATGTCGGGACGGTTGAGCCACTGCTCGGGGTTGTAGTCGCAGCCGTGGAGCATGTGCGGGTAAGATGTAAGTGCCTGCATGGTAAACGCCTTCCTTCAAATAATATATTTTTCTGTGCTGATACCCGTTCGGGCATCACTTCTATTATAACCGATAATCGGTATGCAGTCAAGCAAAAAAACAGCGGATTTACGGCACGAAACCGGCAGAAAATCCGGTTTTGAGGGAAAATTTGTATATTGATTGAAATGATGTTCGCGAAACTGACTGAATATCATCTGTTTGATTTTAATTTTTATACACTTTGTATACGAAAATATGAACAATACAAATGATATAATCTGTACGGAAGTTGTATTTTGTTAATTTTGCAAATTTTCAAGACGCAAGAAGATGCGACGTTTTACATGCTGTGATAGACAGACTTCGTCAAACTGCGCAAAACGAAACCGATTTGACGACTATATATGTCGGATTTTGGAATTTTTACAGATTGTACGAAAAAGGGGTTGACAGACAGGTGAATTTGAAATATAATAATAAATAATAAGATAGGCGAATTATTAGATGATACAAGTCAGACGAATGCCTGATTGTGCAACTGTCGCCGGGGGAAGGGAAGTAGATGCCATGTGAAATATTTTAATTTGTATATGCGTCCGGTCACTTAGCGCCGGAGCAAACGGACTTTGTGCGGCAGCAGCGGATGCGCCGCGCAAAAGTATTTTTATCCGCATGCGCCGTGCAGCGGACAGGCTGTGCGGACAACACAGAAAGAGCCGGTCAGTCCGGCATCATCAACAGACATATCCCGAGAAAGGATGAGGATTGGATGAAAAAAACAAAGAGGCTGCGAGCGCTCAGCGGAGTGGCGTCCGCTGCACTTCTTGCCTCGTATCTGCTGCCGCTGGGAGAAATCCCTCCGGCGCTGACAGCAAGAGCGGCCGACGATGAAAGACCTGTCTACGCCAAGGAAATTACACCGGAACAGCTGCTGACAGATTTCAACCTGTTCATTGAGAAAAATGTCACTGCAACCAACCAGGGCCATATTGTGGGAAGCGTGATCATCGGAGACACGCTGGATACGCCGAATGCGTTCGGCGACGGCGCCGTGACCTCCAGCTATATTCACCACATCAAGAACCTGATCAACATTGCAAAGCCGGGCGACTGGATCGTAGATCCGGAGCTGAAGGAACAGTGCGAAAGAAACAACTACGTATACTATCATATAAATGATAATGAGAATCTGAATCTGCCGTATATGCAGCAGATCGCGGCGGACTGCGAGTACGTTCCGATCAAAAATGCATTTGACGAGCTCCGGAAGTGGTCCTCCGAGCAGAAGACTTCCGATTCTGCCTACAAGGCAACTGCGGAGAACATTCAGGACGACGGCGTTCTGACGCTGGATGTGGATGCAAACCGCAATATCGTCATTCCGAAGGATGTCTATGATGCTGCGAAGGCGATCAACTTAGTCAGCAGCAGCCTCGAAGGCATCATGTGCGGCAAGAACACGATCACGATTGCCGATGTCAAGGATGTCAAGTTCGCCTTCGGCGGCGGCGGTGAGGATACCAAGACGATTCAGTTCAACGGCATCACCTCCGAGACCACGATGAAGGATGCACTCTGCGTCCCGCCGGATGAGACCAAGTTCCGCGGCGGTCAGCTGAATCTGGAAGCAGGCATGAACCTGATCTGGAATCTGCCGGATGCAGACAATGTGGACACCGCGTTCCTCGAAGGTCATCTGGTCGCACCGAAAGCAAATGTCAATGTGACCGGCGGACGTTTTGAGGGCGGCATCATTGCAAAGAATGCGAATCTCGATGCAGAAGCGCACTTCTATCCGTATAATTCCTACACCGTGCGCCACGCACCGTATTCGTTCGATCTTTTTAAGTATATCAACGAAATCGGCGGCGCACCGCTGAGGAATGCACTGTTCGGTGCATTCCCGGTCAGCGACAACGGCGTCGGCACAGACCCTTCGTTCACACTGAAAACCGGTGATACCAATCCGAATCTGTTTTCACTGGATGCCGGTAAGTATGTGATCAAAGAGTACGGCGCACCTGCCGGCTATATGGTCAGCAATCAGGAATATTACATCGAGATCACCGAGAACCCCGAGCGCGACGCTGTCATCAAGCTCAATATCTGGGACAACGCCGAGACGAAGACGGTTCAGTATACCGATAAGGTGACCGTGAAGCTGTACAGCGATCCGGAATTCACCAAGGTGATCAAGACGGTTGAGTATTCTCCGCTGGCACTGGCTGAGAATAACTACACCGTCGGCGACAAGACCTATGCATTTACGGTCGGTCCGGACGGCAAGGTCACCAAGGCCGAGGAGGTCGCAGCAGACGGCAGCCGGACAGAGGCTGCACTCGACAAGTTCACCTTTAATTCGGTTGACGTTGCATACTATAATGTAATCTATGATGATCAGACGGTTGTTCCCGTAAACGGTTTTTACGAGATCAACGGCGAGCGCTACGAAATTCAGATCGAAGAAGACGGCACTGTCTCGAAGATCACGAAGAAGGGCAAGGCGCTCAGTGCTGATGAGGTCAAGAGATTCCGCCTCGGAAAGATGTCCACGACATGGGGCCCGTTCGGCGGTCAGTGGGATCCCACAACGCTCAAGACACTGTACTATTATGATAAGCCCTACACGGAGCAGGGCGCACAGATTCTCTACAGCGCAGAGGCTGATGAGAACGGTGTATACAAATTCACCGAGCTGAATCAGTCTTATACGATTACAACAGAGAAGGGCTTCGGCTTCGGTCAGGTTCCGGATGAGGTGACCGGTGTTACCGAGACGGATACCGATGTGACGACCGATATGGTTTCGACCGTCAAAACGACCAAGGGCAATTACATCGTTGTTTATGACGGCTCCGTTGCTTCCGCGGTAATCAATATCTCCGAGAAGCTCGGCACCAAATTTGAATTCACCGACAGTGAAGCAATGACACTCCGCAAGGTCGATGCCGCAGAGCCGGACACTGAGCTCAGAGGCGCACACTTTGCATATATCGAGGAAACCTATGAACTCGGTTCGGGCGGCAAGCCCACCTACAGAAGCGCATCCCCGAAGGAGCCGAAGGAAGGCGAGCAGAGCGAGAGCGCTGACGGCTTTAACTGGGATAAGAGAGATTCTTCTACGGCATTCTCCGTTCTTAAGATCCGCAACTTTAACCCGAACTTCGGATTCGGCGGAAACAAGAATGCAAGAATCTACAGAATCACTGAGACAATCGCACCGTTCGGCTATGCACTTCCGGAGAATGATATTCTGCTGGGCTGCTATGCTGACAGAACCAACAAGCGCACCTACTTCAAGACTGAGGTTCCGCGCGGCACGAAGCCGGATACGCTTCCGATCGATGAGAACTTCAATCTGAAGGCTGACCGCGGCGGCTGGACTGAGATTGATCTGAGCACGCCGGAGGGCAGAACCCTGACCGTTGCAGATAATGTCAATGAGCTGCATCTGCAAATCGGCAAGATCGACTCCGCCACCAATGCTTACGTTGCAGGCGCAACGCTGGAGCTCTGGGAGGAGAACGGCAAGAAGGCGATCCAGTCCGTTGAGACGGCAAAAGAGCTGACCCTCATCACAGAGGCAGGCGGTCAGGCGAAGAACATTCAGCCGGGCGTCTACTATCTCGTGGAAACCAAGGTCCCGAATGACTATCAGACCGAGGAGAAGGACAAGAAGCATTACTTCACGGTTCTGAGCGATCTTTCTATTGTCAAGGGCATTGTCCGCGAGATGAACAGCTCTGATAATGAAAAGCACGACATCGCACAGATTTATGTCAAGGTCGCAGATCGGACCGCCGATCCTTACGACGTTACACTCAAGGTCTTCTTTGAGGACGGCACGACAAAGGATATCACCAAGACTGTCAATCCGGCAGATGCAAATAAGGAATACAATTCCTTCATGATCTTCCATATGGATCAGACTGAGCCGAAGGGCAAGCTGAAGAATGTCGTCGGCTATACGGCATCTTCGACTGCGGATCAGGAAATCGAGATCGCTGCCGGTACCGAGGAAAGAGGACAGTGGAAGGACATCAAGTCCCGCTGCGGCAAGATTCCGGTCG
>CAMHUJ010000122.1 GCA_946188175.1 uncultured Ruminococcus sp. | reverse complement strand
CTCGAGCGGTACGGTTCACTGATGCCGGTTCGGGAAATCGCTGCGCAGCACGGTATGACAGAGGACGCAGTCAAGAAGGCGCTCAGCCGGATGCGGCAGTCGCTCCGGAAACATCTGGAACAGGAGGGATATCTATGAAAAATACGGATTTGCTGGATGTGATCGGCGAAGTCAATGCAGCTTATTATGAAGATATGGCGCGGAATCTCTCCGGCAGAAGTGTGCGGATACGCCGCGTGATTGCGCGGTTCGGAGCAGCGGCAGCGGTGATCGGTGTCATGACGGTTACCGCGGTAACATTTGCTAGTGTATTCCGGGAGGGGATTCAGACAACACAGCAGCCAGCAAACAGCGGGATGCAGACTGCTTCAACGGATACGCAGTCAACTGCCCTCAGCGAATCGTCCAAGCCGGAACAAACAATGCGTACCGATTTATACGAGGTCATGCAGACGACAACCGTCACGACGACAAGTGAACCTGTGGTTACAACAACCGAGCTGATTCTGCCGTTCCCTGCGGACGCGGAGATGCCGAGCAATGATCTGCGGCAAGCGGTCGGCAGCCGGTTTCTGGTCAACTGGATGAGTAAGAGCGGCGTGCTGGCAATGACGCTGAACGATGTGCAGCTTTATGATTCTCTTGAGGATGCAGGACTGACGTTTGACAATCTGACGGAATCGTTCCGCGAAGCGCATCAGAACGCAAGGGATTATTACGAAAAGAAAAGCGGTTCGTTTATGGTGGATTCCGCTGACGGCGTAGCTTTATATATGTTCGATCCGGACGGCGGCGAGGAAAACTTAAATAACTGGTTTTTTATCAAAGGAACACTTACCGTTGAAAATATCAATGCGGTTTCCGGTTGGAAGGGGATAACAGGTCTGACATATCCTGACGGTTCACCGGTGATGTACAGTGATTTCGATTTCGGAATCTCCGGTTTTGGATTCGGTGTTTTGCCGAATGCTGATCCGGAAAAGTCAAACGGTAAATCATACTTTGGAAAGTACGCATTTCAGGCTGGAATGGAATACAATCAGGCAGAAGGGATGTTTTATCAGGATTCCTATCGCCGGAAGTACATTCATCTGGAACCGGGTGAAGCGATTTCCTTTGAGGTCGGCGCATTTCTGCCGAAAGTATATACGGAGTATATGAATCAGCGATATCCGCTTCTGCAATATGAGGTCGGTACAGACCTGAGATCGTACTATATGTTTGGCGGACAGCTTTTCCGTCCGTTCGTGGAAATCAGTTTTGATGAATAAAAAATGCCGCGGAACCGAAAACCGATTCCGCGGCTGTTTTGCTTTAGTCCGGATAGAACGTCTGATTGCCGATGCGAATGGATGCGACTTCAGCAATGTCGATGTAGCCGTACCATGTGTCGGGAGTGCCCTGCGGTTCGTTTTCTGTGATATCCGAACCGTCAGACGAGAGAAGAAAACTCAAAATTGATTGTTTTCCTTTATTGTCACCGAAACCGGCTCCGCATTTCAGTCCGATGCGCTGTTCAGAACCGTTTTTCCATGTGACGGACATATCCGAAGTGTCAAAACCGGAAATGCTGTATGGCGCAACTGCCTCAAAGCCGGAGAGCAGTAATTCCTTTCCGTTTTTGTCAGACATATGAATCCGCTCCGTATTCGGCGTCAGATCGATCGGAATTTCAATATCCTCAAAACCGTCAGCAAAATGATACAGTTCGGGATTCGGATACGGTGAATCATTGAACCGGATCACACATGCCGTATTGTTATCCGGAATGTTGAAACGGTAGGCAAGCTGCAAACGGTCAGGGTTCTCATCATCCTGAACAACTTGTTCAATAATACCGCTGGAGCTTGTTACCGGGTTTTCATACTGGTGTACAAAGTACCATGTATAATGACCTTTGTCGTTCAGAAATCTGACTGACGGATCGAGCTTGTCAAGCGTCATCAGCATCAGTCCGTACTGTCCGTCGTTCAGCAACGCTTCAACTGTCACGCCGACACTGCCGTTCGTATAATAGGCAGGTTCTGCAAGCGGCAGTTCAGAAACGAGTGCTTCACCGGTTGTACCGAAGTAATTTTGCACCATTTGCTTGTTATAGGTGATATACGCAGCCGTTCCGACAGTTAGAACCATAACAGCAGCCGCTGCTGCAATCAGAGACGGAATCAGTCTGCGCTTCTTTTGTATGACTGTATGCTTCATAATCGGGTCCTCCTTCAAATCGGGGGACCGCTGCAAATCACTCTGCATAAGAATCTCTGCAAGTTCTTCGTCGGAAGCACAGTCTGTGATTGTAAAATAATCCTGATATTTCACAGCAAATCCTCCTTTTTCAAAAATGCTTTGAGCTTTTTCCGTGTGCGCATCAGAGACATATGGACGCGTCCCTCCGAGCAATTCAAATCATCTGCGATTTCTTTGATATCCATACAGAACCAGTATCGCCGCAGAAATATGCTGCGCGCGTCAGGTGAGAGCGTCGGCACAAAACGTTTGAAGGCATCGCGCAGTGCGATGCTGTCAAGAACCTGCTCCGGCGTATCCGGTGACGGTATGATTTCGGAGAGCTCATCGAGTGCTGCGCAGAGCTGACCGCTGCCACGCCGCTGTGCGCCCTGATAGGAAAGTCTGTCTCGCGCCGCATTCCGGACTGCGGTGACAAGAAATGCACCGAGAGACTGCGGGACAGCAGGCGGAATTGCATTCCAGAGATGCATCAGCGCATCATTCAGGCATTCCTCAGCATCCTCGCGGCTGCCGAGCATATGATATGCCATTGTGATGCAGAGACTGCCGTATTTCTGCTGGGTCATGCTGATTGCATCTTCATTTCTGCTTTGATAAAGTGCAAGGATTTCGATATCTTCCACCCTGTCTCACCTCCCTCTGCACATAATGACGGGATTTTTTTGATTTCCTAACGCATTTCTGAAAAAAAAGGAATCCCCCTGAGCCGTTTTCAGGGGGATTCACGATTATTCCGCTTCGGGCAGGGTAATCAGCTTTGCAATATGCTTGAGAATCAGAATAATATCTTCTGCGGAGGGCTGACCGTCTTTGTCACAGTCGGCATTGTTTTTTCCCTGCGCGGAGATCTCTGCCCCCGCATCCTCTGCCACAAACCGTGCGAGCAGTACCGCATCCGAAACATCTACCTTCGTATCGCAGTTGACATCGCCGAGATGTACCTTTTCCTTTGCCGTTGTGACGGTCGTGGTTTCGGTAGCAGAATCGGATGTGGTTGTTGTTTCAGAAACCGTTGTAGTCGTCGTTGTGGTTGTCGATTCGGTTGTCGTGGTAGTGGTGGTGGTTTCGGTTTCCTTCGGCTTCGGCTCTTCGGCAGGGGAGAGGATAAAGCTGTCGCCTGCGGTGCCGGTGTATTTGATCTGCATGAGATGATCGCCTGATGAAGTGGTGATGAAGCCGATGCCGAGCTCGGAGTATTTTGAGATCAGACCGTAGCTGCCGTCTGCATTGCAGAAGGTCTTGAATTTCTGATTGTCCTTGCCGGTAAACGGTTCGACGGTCAGCGCAGCCGGCGCATTACCGTCAGAAGCGGTGATACAGTTGCCGTCCGCATCGGAGATCGTGAAATATGAATCGTCATGCATCTTGAAAATCCATGCGGTATCGGATGTGCCCATGCAGATTTCATTGCCGTTGGTACTGACGAACTGTCCCGTATGCAGATTGCGGATTGTATAGCTGTGAGCCGGAACCATAGCATAGGTCGGTGTGATCTTCCAGAGCTGGCATTCGCCGCCCCAGAATTCCCATTGCTTGATCGCGCCGCCGTTTTCCTCCGACCATTCATATACATCGAGTCCTGCGGCATCATTTGCAGATTTTGCAACGATACCGAAATAGCTGCCGGATTTGACGAGCTTCCATTTCTGATTATCCGCGCCGGTATACTTTTCAAAGTCAATCTCAAGACCGTTTTCTGCGGTATTGCCTTTGACCGTGACGCAATAATCCTCATTGACCATAGAGGTGATACGGCAGTATCCGCCGCCGACCTCGGTCAGCCGGAAGTCCTGATTCTTGTCGCCGGATTTATTGCCGCGCTTTGCCCACTGCTGAATCCCTGTGCCGTCCTTCATGTCATCCGGTACGGATTCGAGGACAAGACCGCTGTTGACATTCGTAATCGTATATGGTACATTGCTCAGCAGACCGGAATCACCGATCAGGACCCTGCCGCTGCTGTCCGCGACGGCGTTTTTATCATAAACCAGTGTGCCGCTGCCGATATGATTGTAGAGGACATTGCGCTCGCTGCCGGTCCATGCATCGGTCCGGACGCCCCAGATCGACTGATTGTCATTGCCGGCTGCGGTAAAGGTCATGACTTGTTTGCCGGAGCCGGTCTCGTCAATCTGCGGATTGAAGAAACCCTGATAACTGACATTGCCGATTGTGAATGTTGCTGCGGCAGTATCATTGCTTTCGCTCCATTTTCCGCTGACTGCACCGGAGATCGAACCGTCCGCATTGAGCGTGATTTTCTGCGCAGTCGTGATCTTGCCGTCTGTGCCGGTGCCGTGATTGATGAATTCATAGGTACCGGCAAGGGATGCAGGTTCAAAACCGTTTTTCGACCACTGCTCGCCGCTGTATTCATACGGCATCACAACCGGCCAGCCTGCTTCATTGAAGTTCATCGTATGCACGCGAACCTCATGAAATTCCGCGCCGTCGTCGAAGCGCGTGTGGTTGACCAGATACCACTGTCCGTCATCATCGCGCAGAACGGAATTGTGTCCGGGTGCCATATATGCTTTCTGTAAGGATGAAAACTTATAGTTCGTCATGACCTTCAGACCGATCGGGTTGATATCGGTTTTGGCAGAGAGTGCCATATCCTTGCCGGAGGGATCCTTGAACGGTCCGAGCGGTGATTTTGACCGCGCAACGCGCATATTGTAGCCACCGGTCGAGGTCAGTCCGCCGTAGGTGACCCAGAGGTAATAATATCCGGTATCGGCGTTGTATTCAATGAACGGACCTTCGCCGGATTTGCCGAATCCGCCGGAGATTTTCGTGCCGAAATAGCTGTCGATCATTCTGCCGTCGACGGTCTGACCGGATTTCGGGTGTATGCATTGACCGGTCGCCTTGTCGAGCTCCAGTGTAAAGATGCCGCCCGACCATGAACCGTAGCACATATACATTTTGCCGTCGGTATCAAAATAGATCGTCGGGTCGATTGCGTTCGGGAACAGCTGATTGTTGAAATTATGATTGCTGAACCATTGGTTATTGAATGTGACCTGACCTGCGTCGATCAGCTCCTGCACATTCGTATTGGAATATCTGCGGTTGACACTCTTGGTTGAACTGGTCGCCATGACGGTCGTATCGGTAAAGCCCGAATAGATCAGAGTATCGACGAAGGTATACGGTCCTTCGATATTTTTGGATGCTGCATAGGCGATAACCGATGTGCGGTAGTCCGAGGAGGTGCAGAAATACATCAGGTATGCACCTTTGGAGCCGTCCCTGTTGACGAAATCCGGATTCCAGACAACATCGGGTGCCCATACCGCAAATCCGCCGACGCAGTCGCCAAGGTCTTCGCCTGCCCATGCAAATGCCTTTTTCAGATTGCCGAAAATCTTGTTGTTCTGACGCGCATAGCCGTTTGCAAAGGATGTCCAGCTTTGCAGGTCCTGCGATTTCGCCGCTTCAATGTGCGATCCGAAGATGTAGTACATGCCGGTTTGCTCATCCTTCACAACGGAAGGGTCATGCACCGAGACACGCGCTTTTTTCAGATCGGCGGTCGGTTTGCCGCCGACATTGCTGTCTGCCGCTGAAACAGCAGGCAGATACACGGTCAGTGCTGCACAGCATACCGCTGCTGCTGTAAACAGTGCTTTCAGTTTTATCTTTTTCATTTTATAATACCCCCAGTATAACATATTATATTT
>CAMHUJ010000121.1 GCA_946188175.1 uncultured Ruminococcus sp. | reverse complement strand
CCGATAAAGCCCATGATGCTGCCGCGCGGCACATCAAAGCTGATGTTGTCCAAAGTAAAGCCGTCATATTTTTTCGTGACGTTTTTGATCTCGATTGCATTTTCATAATCACTCATGATTCTGTACCTCCGTACACAATTTCCAGTATCTCCTGCAATTCCGTGAGCGGAATGCTGCACTGCTTTGCCCTGTCGGCCGCCTCGGTCAGCATCGCTTCGATCTTTTTGAGCTGCTCCTCGCGGTAAAGCTCCTTGTTCTGCGCCTTGACGAAGCTGCCCTTGCCCGTATAGCTTTCGATGAAGCCGTCGCGCTCGAGCTCCTCATAGGCGCGCTTTGTCGTGATGACGCTGATCCGCAGCTGCATCGCAAGATTGCGCATCGAGGGGAGCGCATCCCCCTCTTTCAGCTTCCCTTCCAGAATCATCGTTTTGATCTGGGTGACGATCTGCGTATAAATCGGTTCGCCTGACGCATTGCTGATGATAATATCCATAATCAGAGATCTCCTTATTCGGTTACGGCTGCAAAGCACAGTGTCCGGATTGTGCTTTGTGTCCTTAATGTGTATATCCGATATATACATTATACCACCGTATATACACTTTGTCAAGGGGGCTGCAAAAATTTTTTTCAGAATGTTTTTTCTGCGCAGCAGGCGGAAGGGTACTATATTTATTGCAGAGGAGCTTCACATTCCGGCGGACGGCGCATTCCGGCAGTTTTGCCGTGTTTTGGCAATCTGCCTAAACAATTCGCCCTGCCGCAAAAAAAACGAACGCATTTGTGGAATCTGAAAAAATACGGAAAAACACTTGCATTCCAAAGGGTACTTATGATATAATATCTAGTTGAAGTGAGGTGTTTGCATTATGCCAAAAAGAAACGATATCAACAAAGTAATGATCATCGGCTCCGGCCCGATCATCATCGGACAGGCCTGCGAATTCGACTATTCCGGTACGCAGGCATGTAAGGCGCTGCGCAAGCTCGGTTACCAGATCGTGCTCGTCAACTCCAACCCTGCAACGATCATGACCGACCCGGATGTTGCCGATGTCACTTACATCGAGCCGCTCAATGTTGCGCGCCTGACCGAGATCATCAAGAAAGAGCACCCCGATGCGCTGCTCCCGAATCTCGGCGGACAGTCCGGTCTGAACCTCTGCTCCGAGCTTGACAAGGCAGGCGTTCTCAAGGAGTACGGCGTCAAGGTCATCGGCGTTCAGGTGGATGCAATCGAGCGCGGTGAGGACAGAATCGAATTCAAGGAAACCATGGAATCTATCGGTGTCGAAATGGCACGCAGCGAGGTCGCTTATTCCGTGGATGAGGCTGTTGCGATTGCAGACAAGCTCGGCTATCCGGTCGTGCTGCGTCCTGCATACACCATGGGCGGTGCCGGCGGCGGCATGGTCTATAATGTTGAGGAGCTGAAAGTCGTCTGCGCAAGAGGACTTCAGGCATCTCTCGTCGGTCAGGTGCTCGTTGAGGAGTGCGTCACCGGCTGGGAGGAGCTCGAGCTCGAGGTTGTCCGCGATGCAAAGGGCAACATGATCACCGTCTGCTTCATCGAGAACATCGACCCGATGGGCGTGCATACCGGTGATTCCTTCTGCTCCGCTCCGATGCTGACGATCTCCGAGGACGTTCAGAAGCGCCTCCAGGATCAGGCATACCGCATTGTCGATAAGGTTCAGGTCATCGGCGGCTGCAACTGCCAGTTCGCTCATGATCCGGTCTCCGACAGAATCATTGTCATCGAAATCAATCCGCGTACATCCCGTTCGTCCGCGCTTGCCTCCAAGGCAACCGGCTTCCCGATTGCACTCGTTTCCGCAATGCTCGCAACCGGCATGACGCTCGACGAAATGGAATGCGGCAAATACGGCACTCTCGACAAATACGTTCCTTCCGGCGACTATGTCGTCATCAAGTTCGCACGCTGGGCCTTTGAAAAGTTCAAGGGCGCCGAGGATAAGCTCGGCACGCAGATGCGTGCGGTCGGTGAGGTCATGAGCATCGGCAAGACCTATAAGGAGGCATTCCAGAAGGCGATCCGCTCGCTGGAAACCGGCAGATACGGTCTCGGCTTTGCAAAGGATTTCAACGAAAAATCCAAGGATGAGCTGCTCTCCATGCTGGTCTATCCGACAAGCAACCGTCAGTTCATCATGTATGAGGCACTCAGAAAGGGTGCGACCGTCGATGAGCTCTACAATCTGACCAGAATCAAAAAGTGGTTCATTGAGCAGATGCTCGAGCTCGTTGAGGAAGAAAATAATCTGATCGAAAACAAGGGCAGGGTTCCGGCAGACGGCGTGCTCCGTCAGGCAAAGCTCGACGGCTTCTCCGACCGCTACCTCGCACAGATCCTCGAGGTTCCGGAGGCTGATATCCGGAATGCACGCTATGCCGCAGGCATCCGCGAGGGCTGGGAGGGCGTTCACGTTTCCGGCACCGCTGACAGTGCATATTATTACTCCTCCTATCATATTGAAAAGGATGAGAGCCCCTGCAATGACGACCGCCCGAAGATCATGATTCTCGGCGGCGGTCCGAACAGAATCGGTCAGGGCATCGAGTTCGACTACTGCTGTGTTCATGCAGCACTGGCACTGAAAGACCTCGGCTTTGAGACAATCATCGTCAACTGCAACCCCGAAACCGTTTCCACTGACTACGACACCTCCGATAAGCTCTACTTCGAGCCGCTGACGCTGGAAGACGTCCTCCAGATCTATGAGAAGGAGAAGCCCGTCGGCGTCATCGCACAGTTCGGCGGTCAGACTCCGCTGAATCTCGCTGCCGATCTGAAAAAGAACGGCGTCCGCATCCTCGGCACCTCGCCGGAAACGATCGACCTCGCAGAGGACAGAGATCATTTCCGCGCCATGATGGATAAGCTCGGCATCCCGATGCCGGAATCCGGTATGGCTGTCACCGTCGATGATGCGCTCGAGATCGCAAACCGCATCGGCTATCCGGTCATGGTCCGTCCGTCCTACGTGCTCGGCGGCCGCGGCATGGAGGTCGTTCACGACGACAAGATGATGCGCGTTTACATGGCGGCGGCTGTCGGCGTCACACCGGACAGACCGATCCTCATTGACAGATTCCTGCATCACGCAACCGAGTGTGAGGCGGATGCAATCTCCGACGGCAAGGAATGCTTCGTTCCGGCTGTTATGGAGCATATCGAGCTTGCGGGTATCCACTCCGGCGACTCCGCCTGCGTGCTCCCGTCGCTCAACCTCAGCGAAAAGCATGTCGCAACCATTAAGGATTACACCAAGCGCATCGCCGTTGAAATGGGCGTTGAGGGTCTGATGAACATGCAGTATGCAATCGAGGATGATACCGTTTATGTCCTCGAGGCAAATCCGCGTGCTTCGAGAACCGTTCCGCTCGTTTCCAAGGTCTACGCAGATCATGACCTCCGAGCTGACCGGCAAGCCGTCTCCGGTTCCGGCGCTGCATGATAAGAAGATCCCGCATCACGGCGTCAAGGAAGCAGTCTTCCCGTTCAACATGTTCCAGGAAGTTGACCCGGTGCTCGGACCGGAAATGCGCTCCACCGGCGAAGTCCTCGGTATTTCCCCGAACTTCGGCGAGGCTTACTTCAAGGCACAGGAGGCAACCCAGACCAAGCTGCCGACCGGCGGCACCGTCCTGCTCTCCGTCTGCGATATGGATAAGCCGGAGCTGCTCCCGATTGCGCACAAGTTCCATGATCTCGGATTCAAGATTCTCGCAACCGGCGGAACCTACGATATGATCGCAGAGGAAGGCATTCCGGCAGAGAAGATCAAGAAGCTCTATGAGGGCAGACCGAATATCACTGACGCAATGACGAACGGCAAGATTGATCTCATCATCAATACGCCGGCAGGTGCGGATTCGCTGCACGATGACAGCTACATCCGTAAGGCGGCAATCAAATATCGCATCCCGTATATCACCACCATGGCAGCTGCTTCCGCTACCGCAGAGGGCATCGCTGCAATTACCGCGCAGGGCGGTTCGCTGAGCGTCAAATCGCTTCAGGAATTCCACCGCGAAATTACCGATTAACGATTCACATTCATACAGGAAGGGAGCAGCGCATTCTCGCACTGCTCCCTCTCCGGATTCTATATTGATTATTAAGGAGGCCGTTATGGAGCAGGAATACAGAGAAAAAATGTCACAACAGCATTATGATGCTGAGCAACAGAGACTTTCCTACCTGAAAGGTACCCGCCGTACCGAGGTCGCAGATGCCCTTGCAGAAGCAAGAAGCCACGGTGACCTTTCCGAAAACGCGGAGTACGATGAAGCACGAAACGAACAGGCACGTCTGGAAGATGAGATCAAGAAGCTCGAATATACCCTCGAGCATGCAGAGATCATCTCCACGCTCTCTTCCGATACCGTCAGCACCGGATGCGGCGTGATTCTGAGCAGAGCGGAATTCAACGGTCAGCCGCAGAAGATCGAGACACTCCAGATCGTCGGCCGTTCCGAGGCAGATTACGAAAATCATAAGATTTCCGATGATTCCCCGATCGGCAAGGCGGTTCTCGGCAAGCGCGTCGGCGATACCTTTATTGTTGAAGCGCCGATCGGCATTATGACCTTTACCGTTCTCGAAATCTCCTCTACCGGCGTCTTTGAGAATCATCCGGAGGGCTGAGCATGAGCGAACAGAATCTCAACGAACAGAATGTCCAGCCGGTCGAGGAGGATATTGATGCCCTTCGTCAGGTGAGACTGGATAAGCTCGCTGAAATGCAGCAGGACGGCAGCGATCCGTTTGTTATTACAAAGTTTGATGTCACCGCAAGCACCGCTGAATGCCGCGCGATGTATGAAGCAGCAGAGGCAGAGCTCCCCGCTGATCTTGACGAGGAGGCAAAAAAGGCTGCCTATGAGCAGATCAACGAGAAGTTTGAAGTCACCGTTGCCGGCAGAATCATGAGCTGGCGTAAAATGGGCAAGGCAAACTTCCTCGATCTGCGCGATAAGACCGGCAGAATCCAGGTCTATGTCCGCATGAACGATATCGGCGAGGAGGAATTTGCAAAGTTCCGCAAATTCGGCGATATCGGCGATATCATGGGCGTCACCGGCAAGCTCTTCCGCACGAGAACCGGCGAGCTCTCTGTCCATGCGACAAAGGTCACGATGCTCTCCAAGTCGCTCAAGCCGCTGCCGGAAAAGTTCCACGGTCTGACCGACCGCGATACCAGATACCGTCAGCGCTACACCGACCTCATCATGAATGAGGATGTACGCGATACCTTTATCAAGCGCAGCAAAATCATCGCTGCAATCCGCAGCTGGCTCGATGCACAGGGCTTCATCGAAGTGGAAACCCCGATGCTCGTTTCCAATGCGGGCGGCGCGGCTGCAAGACCGTTCGAGACACATTACAATGCACTCGACGAGGACGTCAAGCTGCGCATTTCGCTGGAGCTCTACCTCAAGCGCCTGATTGTCGGCGGTCTCGAGAGAGTCTATGAGATCGGCAGAGTGTTTCGCAATGAGGGCGTCGATACCAAGCATAATCCGGAATTCACCCTCATGGAGCTCTATCAGGCATATACCGATTATTACGGCATGATGGACCTGACGGAAAACATGTTCCGCCATATCGCACAGACCGTCTGCGGCTCGACCTGCATCCCGTTCGGCACCGATGAAAACGGCGAGGATATCATGATTGACCTCGGCAAGCCGTTCCGCCGTCTGACCATGATCGACGCTGTCAAGGAATATACCGGTGTGGACTTCGATCAGATTCCCGATACCGCTGCGGCAAAGAAAATCGCAGACGAGAAGGGCGTCCACTACGAGAAGCGTCACGAAAAGGGCGATATTCTCAACCTGTTCTTCGATGAATTCGTCGAGGAGAAGCTCGTCCAGCCGACCTTCATCATGGATCATCCGGTCGAGATTTCGCCGCTGACCAAGCGCAAGCCCGATAAGCCGGATTATGTCGAGCGCTTC